>JANMSG010000257.1:0-1823 GCA_031389065.1 Acidobacteriota bacterium
TTCGCTGCAATCTTATGTTTCTTACTGCCAGAATTTCATCCGCTTCCAGCCAGTCTTCGTCAATTGTGCGCTCCTCATTTGCGATACCCGCGGTCATCACTTGCTGAAGCAATGGTCGCCAATCACCTGATTCTTCCGGCATTGCTTCATTCGCAAGGGTAACGACATCGCTCGCATATTTACCCTTTTCATCCATTTGTCGCCAAACCTGTTTCACTCCTGGATAGGTAGCCTTATCTGGGCTCAACTTCATTTTCATCCTTAGCTTGCCATTGGCCACTACGCTCACAAGTTTGTAGATTCCGCCTAACGCGGGTCTATCATACGAAGTCGCCAGTTGAGTGCCAACACCGAAAGCGTCAATCTTTGCACCGCTTTCGATCAACTCTTTGATGAGGTACTCATTGAGGTCGCCGCTGGCAAAAATCTTCACGTCGGTCTTCCCTGCTCTATCTAAAATTTCTCGCGATTGAATGCTCAAACTCAACAAATCGCCGCTGTCCAACCTGATTGCAGAAAAGCTCTCCTTGAAGGTAGCCAAACGTCGAACTGCTTCAATAGTGTCGTAGGTGTCAACCAATATGGTTGCGGTTTCAGGAAAGACTTTTAAGAAAGAGTGAAAGGCTTCGTCTTCATCATCAAAAGACATGATGAACGAATGCGCCAGCGTCCCAAAAGTAGGAATGCCAAACAGGAAACCAGCTTCGACATTTGAAGTACCAGCACAACCACTGATGTATGCCGCCCGTGCTGCCATTAATCCCGACTCCGAACCGTGTGCGCGACGTGTGCCGAATTCAATTACCTTGCGCCCTTGCGCAGCCATCACCATTCGCGCCGCTTTACTGGCAATCATAGTTTGAAAATTCATCGTCGCCAGTATGAAAGTTTCGACGATTTGCGCTTCAATGATCGGCGCACAGATTCGGAGCATTGGCTCGTTGGCAAACACCGCAGTTCCTTCAGGCATAGCCCAAACGTCGCCTGTGAATTTGAATGCAGAGAGATACTCAAAAAACTCGCGGCTCACATTTTTGAAGGATGGATGATGCCGGATAAAATCAATTTGCTTGTCAGTAAATTGCAGTGTGTGTAAATAATCGAGAACCTGCTCAAGCCCCGCAGCAATAAGGTAGGAGCGAGTCTTTGGCAAAACGCGAACGAACATTTCATAGTCGGCTCGTTGATTCTGAAGACCGTTATCGAAGAAAGCCGCAGCCATTGTCAATTGATAGAGGTCTGTTGAAAGACCATATGCGCGTTGAATCATAATTCAGTTCGAGTCCTTACATATTGAGTCGTGTTTTAAGACACCTCAGTCGAAGCATATTTGGCGAATAGAAAATCTGCAAACAGCATTCCGCATTCCGCAGTCGCACTGCTAAAATCGCAAGCGTATGAAAAAGGTGATGACGAAATCAGAAGTGATGGGATTGACTTCAGAGGCGCGCGTGCGGGTGCGTTATGCGGAAACCGATCAAATGGGCGTCAGCTACTACGCGAACTATTTCATCTGGTTTGAAGTCGGTCGCAATCAGCATTGCATTGAATGCGGCTTCTCTTATCGAGACATGGAAAAAGAGACAGGCTTGTTTCTCATGGTTGCTGAGGCGAGTTGCCGATATAAAACCCCTGCGCGATACGAAGACGAGTTGCTCATAAAAACTCGCATCAACGAATTGACCCGTCGCACCGTGGGCTTCACTTACGAAATAGAGCGAGTTGGCGGCGAGAAGGTAGCAACAGGGGAAACCCTTCACGTATTAATCAATCAACAGGGACGACCGTCGAGCTTGCCCGAAAAATATCAATTGCTTCTTCCG
>JANMSG010000169.1:0-1766 GCA_031389065.1 Acidobacteriota bacterium
TTGAGGTGCGGAGAATTTTAGATTTTCCGCACCTCATGTTTCTAGAGTAAGAGTAAGGAGCAAGCAAATGGCAAGAAGCAAGCGAAAAGAAATGGGCGAATACATCGTCGCCGACCCGGAAATCTGTCACGGTCAGCTTACCTTCAAAGGCACTCGCATCATGGTCAAGAGTGTGCTTTTTTACGTCTCTCAAGGCAAAGACTGGGATTGGATTTCTACGGAATGTTACGACAGAGTTAGCAAGGAAGCCATCGCGGAAGCGGTCAATCTTGCCAACCAGGCGTTGATTGAAAAGACCGAAAAGCGAAAGACTGAAACGCGGAAAAAAGCGGCATGAATGTGCTTGATGAAAACATCTTGTTCAGTCAACGATATCAACTTCAAAAGAAGAAGGTTCACTTCAGACAAGTTGGAATTGAAATTGGTTACAAGGGAATGCAAGACCGCGACGATATTATTCCACTGCTTCACAGTTTGAAAAACCAACCTTCTTTTCTTGCGATCACGGTTTCTATCATCCGACGCTTCGTCATCAGGGGTATTGCTTAGTCTATCTCGATGTTTTTCCTGACGAAGTTGCCAAATATATTCGTCGCTTCCTGCGTCACCAATCCTTTCGCACGCAGGCCCAGAGAATGGGCAAACTCGTTCGCCTTCGCCACAGCAGCTTGAGTTGTTGGCAGGAAGGCGAAGACTCAGAGCAATCTATTTTGTGGTGAGTGACCCATTGTTTGAAAGCCAAGCAAAATAATTTTATGAAGCAAATGCAGCATCTAAAAATTGAATGGAAAGAAAACATCAAGAGTAGACATTTCATAACAGCAGCATCCATCTCTATCACATTTATTTTATTCGGTGTGGTTTTAATCAGCGCGTGTCAAAAGAAAAAAGACGGCTCGATCAGCCACGCAGTTGAAGCGTGGGATTCGGGCGATTACGCGACTGCTGCACAAGAGTACGAACATTTCCTGCAAGTTTATCCGACCGGCGAGCAATCTTTAGAGGCGCGATTCCAACTCGCCAATGTCTATTATTACAACCTGAATAAGTACGAACAGGCGCGCCTTCATTACAAAGAATTCCTGAATCAATCGCCTTCGCACGCCAACGTCCAAAAAGCGCGGGAAAGATTAGCCGAAGTGTTAAGCGAATTGGGGCGCTCTTACGATGCCATCGCCGAATACGAAAACCTTAATCCGCAAGACGAAAAAGATCGTCGCCGCATTCGCTTACGCATAGCCGATTTGTATTATGAGCAAAAAAATTACAGCCAGTCGTTGACGGAATACCTCAAGGTTACGGAACAACCTGAGTATGACGAGCTGAGCGAGCAGGCGTATTTGCGCGAGGCTTCGATTTATCACATCACGCGTAGCCAGTACAAACAGGCGATACCGGTTTATCAAAAACTCGCCGATGAAACGAGCGACGCCAAAGTGAGAACACGCGCTATGTACGGTAAAGCCGATTGCTATGCGGAGATTCTGGAGTTAGATCAAGCAGTCAAGGTTTTGCGCGAAATCAAAGATGAAGCTGAGCAAGTCTATATCGCCAAGCGAATCACTGAATACGAAAGCCGCAAACGCGAAGCTGCACAAGCCCGCAGCGCCGCTCAACAACGGTAAGAGTTTTCAGTTTTCAGTTTTCAGATTATATGAATAGCGACTTGCAGAGTTGTCCCTTGCGAAATCTTGATTATGTATTTGGCGCAGCTTTCTGAAAACTGAAAACTGAAAGCTGAAAACTACTGTGTGCCGCCTTCGACC
>JANMSG010000176.1:0-3421 GCA_031389065.1 Acidobacteriota bacterium
GATTTTCAGGAAAGTAAGGATTGATGACAAGACCGGCTAGGATGCCGATTGTCGTTGCGGCTACCGCTCTGAAATCGAATCGTCGTTCTGCCAGATACATGCAAGCGCTATAAATCGCCGCCATCAGCAAGATGAGCGGGAACAGGCTGTAAGCCCAAACGAAGACGAATGCCAAAAACGTGAGCCAAATGTGTTTGCGTTGAAAGATGAAATAGGCGCCCAACCCCATCAGCGCAAGCGACAGAGCGGGCGCTCGCGTCATGCTCATGCGATACAGGAAAGGTCCTGAGCTGGCGACAAGCGGCGCCAACCATAACCAGCGATATGGCACCTGGTACAGAACAAGCAAGGCAAAGAGTGAAACCAGCGCCAGGCTGGAATAGGCTACAGCAGCCAGTTTCGCGCCAATGCGAATATCGCCGTAGGTAAAGGGAATCAACAGAACGTGAAAAAGATAATGATGGTCAACGTACTCTTTTTCGTTGAGTGTAGTCAGCGGCAGCGCTTTGAATGGCGGCAGATGCGGCGCTGTTTCTCGGAGCAGCTTACTCCAACGAATATGATAGTAACCGTCGTTGTCTAAAATCGCCTTGCCGGAAAATTGAATCCAAGACATCGTTGTCGCGATCAAAACGAAAGCGAGTAAAAGTTGCGCCGTGATCCCTATACGAGTAGATGTTGAAGCGGCGTCAGAATGTCTGATGGTTTCTGATTCAATCAAATTATTTTCGTCGCTTATTTCGCTTTCGGAGCAATTTGTTCAAGGCGTTTGCCGAGCGTATCTAATTGGTCTGCAAATTGTTTCGCCGTTTCGGTGTTGATTTCCCGCAGTTCTTTGCTCAGCGCAGAGATTCTCTCGCCGAGAGCCTTCACATCGCGTTGCGCCGCGCCTTTGCTCAAGGCTTTGTAAAAGCCTGAATCAATACGAAGGTCTAAATTATCTACATCTGAGTTGAGGTTCGAGATAACCGCCGAAAAAGTCACGCGCTGCAAACGCGAGATGCGATCTTCCAAATCTTTGAGCGAGGCGGTTCTCTCGCCTAGCTCTTCTGTACGCGCTTCGATTTGACGGGCGCGACGATCCAGCTCTTTTTCTAACGCTTCGGTTCGCGTTGCCAACACAGATGCTTGATCTTCGATTTTGCCCAGGATTTCCGCTGCCCGGGATGAACGATTTTCAACGTCGCCGAGCTTCGTCGAAAAGAGTTTTTCTAAATTATCAGCTTTCATTCTGGTCGCGTTGACTTCGCCAATCACTTGTCCGGCACGCGCTTCTGCCGCTTGCGCGCGCGACCCTGCTTCAGCAACTTGATTAGGGAATTGCGCAGTCGTCTGTTCAAGCTGCGAGGAAAGACTTCTCAAGACGCTGATTTCGCTGCTTTGCGCCGCAATGGTCTGCATCTGCTCTTTGAATCGCTTGTTGAATTGAAAATCGGTTTCTTCAAACTGCTGTCCAAGACCTGAAAGGTTATCCGCTACCAGGCCAACAGGTTTGTCGCCCTCTGATTTTGCATCCGGTGAAACGCCGTAAGTGGAGACGGTGTTATGGGGAACGAATTGCGCGGTATTTGTGCTTGAAGATGATTGAGCGCTGGCGTTGGCTCTGTTGTCTGCATCGCCGCCAAAGAGCAGGTAACTCCGCATCAAGGCGCGTTGCGACGGCGCGTTGTTTTTGCCTGATAACCAATCGAATCCGTAAACCGCCGCCCAGAAAGCAAACACCAGGATGCTTGTGAAAACCGCAAGGGCTACGAACGAGCGATGCGCGTTTGACATCAATTTGAAGGGCACGTCGAAAAACGGAGTTGTCACAATGTCGCGCCTTTCGGGGAAGGCGTAATAACGCTCTTTAAGTTTATCGAAACTGCTCTTTGAATTCAGGTTTCTGTAGTCGCTTTCGTCTGAAATGAATTCGTCTTCCTGAATTCGTTTTGCGCGACGCGATTTTCCCGTCACTTGTTCAGTCAAAGAGAGCATGGGACCAATCAAGTAATAGAGCAAAAACAGCAAGCCATAAATGCCTAGGCTTACAATCCCCCATCTTTTCATAGCAACATTAACGTCGCCCAGATAGGCGCGATATACGCGTTCGTCGCGTTCTCTCAAAAATGGCTCGACTTGCCAGATTCCTAAGTATTGTTGATTGGCCTCGGCTGTGACGGTGTTTGCCGCCGTATCTATGGTTTCCTCGGCGTAGATACGATTGCGTTCCAGGTAATATTTGAGCCATTCGCGAAATCCTTCAGGGTCTTGCCCGGTGCTCAAATATTCTTTCATCACTTCTATGCCATCGCGCCAGGTGGCATCGTTGGCACCAAGTTTTGTCGTCACCCAGCGGCCGGGACCATTGCGCAGGTAGCTTTCGTAGTCGCTGAGAAATTTCGCGTCGGACAACAACCAATTCTCTTTAATCCATTCGTGATAATTTGGCAATTCGACGCCCGGGCTGGCGAACAGAGCCATTGAAGAAGGACGTTGCACAGGATTCTTTAACTTAAGATTCTTGCTATCACGCCCAAGGACTAAATAAGTGCCGCCAACCGACAAGGCGATGACAAGAATCGTGAGAGGAACCGTCTTTTGCCACGAACGAAAGAATCTGCCAGCGAATAAGGCAGCAAGCGCCAGCATAGGCGTGACCAGGAAAAAGAGAAACACGAAGACGTACAAAGAGGCAGGCTCTTCATGCGGCAACAGAAGATTCCACCATCCCGGGTGCGGAGCTAATTTCACAAAAAGAATAGTCGCCAGCCAGCAAATTGCCAGCACGATTTGTTGAAACCCTACCAGCATCAAAAATAATAATAATCTTGCGCCCCACTTGGTTGCGGCTACTCTTCGCAAGAAGGAGCGGTTTAAACGCTCGTCTATTTCACGGCGCAAATCAAGCAGGTCTTCTTCGGTGGTTTCCAGATGTGTCGCGCTCAATTCTTTTTTGAGGTGCGCGAGTTTCACAATGGCAGCAAGCCGCGCAAAAGGCGAAAGCGTGCGTTCGCGCGCATCGAGCGCAGCTACGTACTCTCTTATAATATCTGTGTCTCTTGTTATAATCGTTTCCATAAATTCAGATTTCAGATGTCAGATGGCAGTTTCTGATCTCGTAAGTCAGAAACCGGGTAGTGCTAAAAAAATAGCATCTAACAGCTAGCCTTCAAGTATTAAATTTTTGTATGACGCCCAAATCTGCGCCGTCTATTGCGTCAATATAGACATTCCAAGTAAGTGATTTGCCGGCGCTGATCTCCCAGGCTAAATGGACTTCTATCTTGTCGCCTTTTTCAATGGGAAAAATAACCAATTCTTTGACGATGATTTCGTCCGCATTCGGTTTTACAGTCTGTGGTTGCCCGGCAACATCTCTGTAAGTGAAGGTGCGATTTTGTACTCTTTGCGCTACGGCTGATCTTTCAATCACTGGTTT
>JANMSG010000207.1:0-7039 GCA_031389065.1 Acidobacteriota bacterium
TGTTGGTTGAATTGTAGGCATAAATCTGCGCACCTATGCCACCTTCGGTTCGATTATAGGTTTCAATCGCGGTTATCATCACCCAACCGATCGCAGCGTTCTGCGCCACCATATCAATCATCTGTGGCAGCGTCGGACGCACGACGACGCTGTAAAAAACCTGCCAATCATTATAGCCCAGGACTTTCGCCAACTCGTATTTCAAGCGCGGAATCGCCGCAATGACAGACGTCATGCTGGTGACCAAAAAGAAAGTCATGCCCGTTGTCAGCATCGCCACCTTCATCGGCCAACCAATCGCAAACAAGGTCAAAAAGACCAGGTTAAAGCCTATGATGGGAATGTAGCGCAACCATTGAACCATTTTGTTGAATGGATAAAAGACCGGAATGATGCTCAAGTAAGCAATGATCACCGAAATGATTGACGAATAGAGAAGCCCTACGACATTGAGTTGGAGCGTCACATAGACGTTATAGACCAGCCCTTGCGAAGTGTTTTCGTGGCTCCACAATTTGCCGAATGCAGCAAAGACTTCGTAAGGCGTCGGCAAGGATTTGATTGGATTGATAAACCACATGGCTAACACAAGCGCAACCCAGATGATCATCAAACTTGAACGCGCAAAAGCGCCTGGATTTCCATAAACTCTGAGGACATCGCTGAAAGAGTTTTTCGTGGTGGTGTTTGGCATAAAGAAATTATTTGAGTGTGGCTAAAAATTCATCAGGCGACAACACGGGAATGGTTGCCGCCTGAAATCCTGAATGATCTCTTGTGACAATCGCTTCAAGCCCGTTTAGCGTCGCGCAAGCAATTTGCAAATTGTCTTCAAAATCATTGCCGGGCAGTTGCAAAGCTTGTTGCAAAGCATTTCGATCTACTGTGCAAATTTCAAACGATTTCAAACAAGTGTCAACTGCCTCGTGTGCTGCATCTGTGCCAACGGCTCGTCGTGCAATATAGAAGACATCTGTGACAGTAGAAGCGTTAACATAACATCTGATTCGTCCTTCATCATTCGCTTGCCAAATCGCCGAGGCTTGCTGCACCCAGGGGGTTCTGAGAAGCAAGACATCCAACAAAATATTTGTATCAAGCAAAACATTGGTCATTTACCGTATTTCTCCCAGCGACGATCATCCAACCATTGTTTTACTTCTTCATCAGTAGGAGGGGCTTGATCCGTTGCAAGAAGACCTAAAGCTTTTTGAAGCGTTGGTTCGCGCTTGCGCTCTTTCTTGCGCTCAAGAACCTTCAACACATCATGCACAAAAGCAACCTGTTGATCTTCTGACCAATCACTCACAAGCCTCAAAATATGCTCATAATTGTTTACTTCTGATTGGCTCATACTTCACCTACTTCAAGATTATCACGACGCGGCGATTGGCGGCTTTCTCTGTATCATCCTTGTTGCTGTTTCCCGGCAAAGGACGATACGAGCCGTAGCCTTCGATTCCTTGTTTGCGTGCCTCGCTGATGTTGATGCCTGTCGGGTCTGAATCTTTCAACCATTGCCAGACAGAGTTGGCGCGATCTTGCGACAAACGCAAATTCGTTCCTACATCGCCGACATTATCCGTATGCCCTTCGATAATCACTTTGGTATCGTTGGCGCGAATCAAAAGACTGCGAATCTCTTGCAATCTGGCTAATTCCGACGGTTTTACCTTCGCAGAACCGCTGTCGAAATTGATTTGATAATTGGCTTCTACAACCTTGCCTTGGTTTGCTCCAGGTTCAAATTTCGCTTGATAAACCCCCGTTGAACTCCTTTCATCAGTAATGTCTCTGATGAAACTCAAATCAACAATTTGAGCAACCGGCGCGTAGTTTTCCAGACGATCCGGCAAAAGTTTTCGCAAGCGCTTTGCGTGGTCTGCATATGTAATGCCGAAGATACTGCGCTCTAACCCTTCACTGCCATCCATGCCAAACAGGTGACGCACCTCTGCAATATTGTTGACGCGAGAACCGCCCAGCGGCACGCCGTTTTCAACATTGACGTTGAAATAGGTGTTCCAGAAAGTCGGTCCCATGCCTTCCATATTGAAGACCAGAGAATTGAGTACGGCGACACGACTGCGGAAATATTCGGGGTCTGTCTTGATGCGTTCGTTGGAGCGCGCGATGCAGCGCAACAGAGTCTTCACATACTCGCGGTGTTTGTTGAGCCAGTCTTCGTTGCCGAAAAGAATGTGCGGCATCATATAGCTGTACTCTTTGGTCGAAACAATCTTCTGCAATTTTTCTGTGCTGCCTTTGTAACTGACCGACGGACGTCCTTTGACAGCCATCACGTCGCCAGGCGTCCACGTCGCCACCGCGTTAATTTCAAACTGCTCGCTTTTGCCTGTTGCTTTGTTGCGAAGTTGTACCTTAGCGTTTTGCGTGAACTTCTGCGCCGATTCTATGTGATCAACCGCGTTGACGAAATTGATCGCTGTCGCGTCGTAAACCTGTTCGTCGGCGTTGACAGGAATCTGGTTATCGGCAGCCCAATTCACCGTGACGTTCCAATCGCAATACGGCACGGCAGTAACGACAATTGCGCCGCGCGCCAGTTGCGGGTCTTTTTTCCAGGACTCCGGGCCCATCAAACAATCTTCGCCGAATGAATAGCCGCTGCTCCAAATCACTTTCGATTTGTTGCCGCGCAACAATTTATTGGCGCCGGCAATATCAACCGCCGACTGGTCGCCTGTCGTGGTAACCAGTTGCATCTGCCCGGCCGCCAGAGCTTTGACTTGTTCAGAAGTGTCGTTTTGGACAACGAGCTTGGTGTTGGTTATGCCTGCCTGACACAAACAACTGTCCTGATGTTCGCCGGATTTGCCGGGCCCGCCAACCGCGTCAATCAGTCCGCTGACCGTCTGCCAGGTCCAGATGCCTATGGTCACCTCAGGGTTATCGTTGGTGCGAGTCGGAGGCGAAACCGTTGAAGGCGGCAAATTTCCGACAGCAATCTTCGAGAGGTCTTCCGGTCTGTCTAAAATCGAACCGGCGGTATTTTTGTTGTCATTCGCTGGATTGATTTTATCGAGAAGTCCTAACTGTTTAATGCCGACCCATACCAGACCGGCCATCAAAAGAAAGATTAGGATGATAGCTCCCGGACCCAATTGTAAACGACCTATTTTCATTTTCGTCTCCTGATAGTTAGAAAGTTTTTACAAACCATATAGACTGCCGAACAAATTGACACATTAGCTACATTCGCATGATTTCACTCAAGGGTGAGTACCTGCTGATTTGGCAGCCGTATTATATTCGTTACCCTCCATACTGTAAATAAACTCTGCAAGTCTGAAGCGTTTTTAAGGCGGACGACTTTTTGGCAAGAAGCGAACTTCGCTTTTCATAACGGTTGCCACTGACGAAGTGATTGCAAATCTTATGACAGACAATCTTTTGGGGGTAGGATATATTTGAGTTGCAGAAGATGAAGCCAGCGGCTACAACATCGCTTCTATAGGAATCCTGAATGTATCGTAGACTGTCTAGTCTGCGGTTGACTGGAACGAAGTCCCGCTGGCTTTTCAAGTCATTCTCGGCGCAAGACTTGCGCAGACTAGACAGTTACCGCTACCTCACCTGCTCCACAAATCATCTAGGAGAGCTATATATGAAAGATGTCTGGGCTTTTTTTCGTGGGCTTGTTCCTTGAAAGGTGTAGGGGTATGATTGCGCTGCTTGGAGGGCAACGTGACGTAGAAGGTCACGAGGGCTTTCGGTTGGCTGATGTGAGGCGTTAGAGGCTTCTACAAAATGCCGGAGAGTGAAAAGAGACATTGATATGACAACTATCGGAACGATCGAAAGTTTATGGCGTTATCCGGTTAAAAGTATGCGCGGCGCGGAAATGCCCGAAGTTTTTATGGGGTTTTCGGGCATCTATGGCGACCGATGTTACGCCTTCAAAAATTCCGCTGCCCGCAAAGGATTCCCTTATTTAAACGCCAATGTGCAGCAACGAATGCTGCTTTATTGTCCGCAATTCCGGCACCCGGAACGAGCCTACAAACCGCCGAATTTGAGCGAAGCGGCAAGCATCGCTCCCGGCGTTACACCTGCCAACGGTGAGGCGGAAGATATGATTTTAGACATTGTTACTCCGTCAGGCGATATGATTTCTGTTGACGACCCTGCACTGATAAAACTACTGGGCGAAGGAATCAGCGAAAAGAATCAACTGAAACTCGCGCGATCAGACCGTGCTTTAACCGATTGTCGCCCGATTTCGTTAATCAGCTTACAAACCATTCGACAGATTGAATCGGAATTGAACATTCCGCTTGATAAACGGCGTTTTCGAGCAAATATCTATGTTAATTTCGCGTCAGGTAGCAGTGGATTTGGCGAAGATGAGTTTATTGGTCGCCGTTTTCGGATCGGGTTAAGCGCAACCCTTATGGTTCTTGAGCGCGACCCACGCTGTAAGATGATTTCGCTTGATCCAGTTACGGGTGAACACAACCCGGAAGTTTTACGGAAAGTTGCCCAGGCACATGGTAACTTTGCCGGAGTTTACTGTGCGGTTTTGGTCGAAGGCCTATTGAAAAAAGGCGATTTAATCGAACTGATAGCTGATTGATTTTCTGATTATCGTTTGTAGTCTTTGAACTTGATAGTCGAAAAGTAGACTCGTATGATTGCACCGTCAGGTTATGCATAAAGGGTAACGAGCTTGTCTTTCAACCAAGAGAACCTTGAGAATCGGCAAGCCCTCTTAAGATGCCCTTCTATAGCCAGTTCATCTACTCGAGTTAGGATAAACCCATGAGCCTTCGTAAACATTTCACTTTCACTATTCTCGCTGCCTGCTGTTTCGTTCTGGCAGCCACGCACCTGTGTTCAGCGCAACAAGTAAAGCTTACGCCTTATAAAGCAAGTGGCATTTACCGCCTTGGCGAAAAGGTCGGGTGGACAGCCAATTTGCCACAGGGTGCGCTACCAACAGGCGACTACGCTTACACCATCAGGAAAAACAATCAGGATGTTATCAAAACTGGCAGGCTCGATTTTTCGAGAGGACGCGCCACCATTGAAGTTATCTTGAATGAACCCGCTATGGTCTATGTGCAAATTTCATCCCCACCCGATACAGGTCTCGATGCTCGCGCAGGAATGGCGGTTGGCGCGGCTGTCGCACCGGAAAAACTGAAACCTTCAGCTCCCCGTCCGGCGGACTTCGACAGCTTCTGGGACGCCAAAATTAATATGCTTAAGAAGATTCCACAAAATGTCGTTCTTACGCCCTCCGACAGCGGCAAGCCAGACATTGAATTTGCCACAATCAAAATGGACCATATCAACGGCACACACGTTTACGGACAACTGGCCAAGCCTAAAAAGCCAGGGAAGTTTCCGGCGCTGCTGATCTTGCAGTGGGCCAGTCCTCCTTATCCCTTGCAAAAACAATGGGTGACTGACCGTGCTGCCGAAGGCTGGCTCACACTCAATATCGAGCCTCACGATGTTTTGCCAGATCAGCCGCAGTCTTATTACGACGCGCTTCCCCAGGAGCTTAAAAACTATCAAGCAATCGGTCGCGACGACAGGGACAAGAACTATTTCCTGCAAATGTATCTGGCTGACTATCGAGGTGTAGATTATCTAGCGAGTCGGCCTGATTGGGATGGCAAGACGCTTGTCGTCATGGGAACCAGTATGGGAGGTCAGCAGAGCCTTTGCGTCGCCGGCCTTCATCCCAAAATTACCCACGTCATTGTGAATGAACCGGCGGGTTGCGACTCCAATGGGCCGCTGCATGGCAGGGCTTCGGGTTATCCGAACTGGCCTTCAGATAATCCGAAGATTATGGAGACCGCGCTCTATTTTGACGCCGTCAATTTTGCTTCTCGCATCAAGGTTCCCGCTCTGGTTGCCATAGGCTTCGTTGATACGGTTACTCCGCCGGTTGGGATTTGGATCGCTTTCAATCAGATGAAAGGACCAAAAGAAGCCGTCCCCATGGTTGATTCTCCGCACAACCATCTGGCTACACCGGAACAGCAACGCCCATATACGAGTCGCTCGGCGCAATGGCTGCGAACAATTGTTCAGGGCGGCAAAATCAAATTCGGGCAAAAGCGCACTCGCTCAGGCGTAACTGGCAAGGCAAACATAAATCAGAGGCTTGGTCAACCCGAGTTAGGAGGTCAGTTGGCAGCCGATCACCCGACTGCCCGAACCGACCAGAACTCACTGATCGCCCATACTCAGTTGTTGGAGAAAGCCCGTAAGGGCGGCATTGAGGTTTATTTTGTAGGCGACTCTATCACTAGACGATGGGGTACCAGTGATGAGCAATACAAAGACTTTCTGGCCAACTGGCGTCAGAATTTCTTCGGTTGGAATGCCGCCAACTTCGGCTGGGGCGGAGACACAACGCAAAACATTCTTTGGCGGCTCAATAATGGCGAGTTGGATAACGTCAATCCGAAAATCATCGTCGTAATGGCTGGCACGAACAATGTTGGCAAGCTGTCTCCTGAAGGCAGCCAAGACCCTAGAGTCGCGGACGTCACCCGCGGGATCAAGGCCATTCTGGAGGTCTGTCGGCAAAAGGCTCCTAACGCCACGATTGTGCTGATGGGAATCCCCCCCCGCAACGACAACATGGCCGTCATGCCTATCATCAACAAGATCAATGCCAACATCGCGAAATTCGCCGATGGGAAAAGGGTCAGGCATCTGAACATCAACAACAGGCTGGCAGACAAAGCAGGCAGGCTGTTTGACGGTATGGCTAATCGCGACGGGCTGCACCTGGACGTCAAGGGATATCAGGTGTGGGCAGACGCACTGAAACCGATCTTCACCAAATTGCTGGGGCCGCCCGCAAAAGAAGATCGCGCGCCACCACCTACGGGAGACCCGAGCGCCGCAAAACGCCCGTCCGGCTGACCTGCCTGTTGATATTGGTTCGGGATGGATGAGGCGCGACAGTCAAAGGTTTATATATTTGACTGGTGCAGGTGTTTAGAGTACCGCCTTCAGGCGGAATCTTGATAGTGCAAAAATTCCGCCTGAA
>JANMSG010000240.1:0-2046 GCA_031389065.1 Acidobacteriota bacterium
TGAGGTTAATGAAGTTTTAACGCAAAAACTCCCGTGCAATATCAGAAAGCGCGTTGACGACGGGTTGGGCTATCCGGCCGGTAAATGAGCGGTGAGAGGAACCCGCACTCAAGAGCAGCCCGATTCCTACTCCTATCCCTAGTGCGATAAGAATTGTCTTACCCGGATTTTCGTCACTATAGCTCTTAGCCTTTTCATACGTTTCGTTAACCTTCTGTGTCGTTTTATCGTACGCCTCACCTACAACCTGCTCCGCTTTTCCGTAAGCATCGGTGCCTTTATCCAGTAAGTTCTGCGCAGTAGCAGCTGCGCTGCTGGAATCTGCCGCCGTTTGCTCATTGGGAATGTCGTATGTATTCGTTTCGTTAGCCATGGTATCCTCCTGAGAAAGTCTTGTTGATGAAATTAAGTAGTAGCTTTCGGGTTAATAGTTGAATCACGATCTGTCTGCGGTAGGGGCCTGATGCCATCGCTTGAGTTGGCTGACGATTTTGTATTCTTGATCCAGTCAGTGGCAACCTTTGTTGCGATTCCCAGCAGGGTCACCTGTATTAGGCTGGGCCCAGCGGCTCCAACATGCAAACCACCGAGTGAGTCGCGAACTTCCTCGGCAAGGGAACTCATGACTCGCTCCATTGGAGTAGTACGTGTTTGCAACATTTTTGAGGCAAGAAAACCAAGCCCGACGGCGGCTCCCAGCGCCCAATATGGAGAGTCCTTCACATAAGCACTCCAATCCAGTTTTTCTTTGATACGATCCCCGATTTGTTGAGCCGTTCTGGAAAGGTTTTCCTCTTCTCTCGCAATATCCTGACGGATATCCTCGGTACTGCGCTCTATTTCAGCCATTCCTTGTCCTCCTTTTTTGTGTTTGCATTGTCTCTATGTATTACGGACTTATTTTTTCAATTGCCTGAACCCGCTAAAGGCAATGACGACACCGACTAAAGCCAACGCTAATCCAGTGACAAGCGCAGCGATGACGGGTGACATATAAGAAGTGAGTCCGATGATCAACGCGCCGCAAAGACACAAGAATGCGGCAAAACCGATGACCGCTCCTGTCGCGATGAGTAAGACTCCGATTCGAGCAGCCTTCATCATTTCGCGAATTCGTTGAATAACGAGCTCAATTTCGTCGTGAACCACCACGGCTGAACTTTTGGCTAACTGTACCAACAGTTCAGTGAAAGACTCGTTTTGTGCTGCCTCGTCTTTATTGACAGATTTGTTGCTCATTGGATAGCCACCCCCTTACCTGCGCCGGAAAATAGCTCCGATAATCAGGCCGGTGGCTCCTGCTATCAAGAGACTGAGCCCCGGGTTCTGGCGGACGTATTCTCGGACTTTGGCATCTGCTTGTTCATAGTCAAGTTGCTGAATGTATTCGGCTGATTCGTCCAATATCTCAGCTGCCTGTTTTCCGTACTGAGCCATTGCGGGCTGGGCATCCTGACTTGCCGCTCTTTCCCCCACAGCCGCAGCAACTTTATGCATCTTGTCAGCAATAACAGTTTTGATATTCCCGCAGGCGCATGACTTGTCCAAGCTTTGGCAATCTGTCTCTTTTTCTCCTCTTTTATCATTTTCCCAATCATTTGTTTCCATAGTCAACCTCATAACAAGCTGTTATAATTTATTATCGATCCCGTGGAGACCGGTAGTTATGCCAACGTTCGAACTGACTTTTCCCGGTCCCACTGGCGTGTCTTCGCCGCAGCAATAAATTTGTCTTTATCGGTTACATCCACGACGCCCTCGTCTTGTCCGATATTCGCTTTCAACAAGAGCGCCTGGCCGCCCTTGTCGACGGCGATTGCCTTGAGATGACCGAAAGCGTCTCGCACGAAATCGATCGCGGCACTTTCCATTGATAGTGTTTTTGCTCCTTCCTCAGAGAGGATAATGGCAACTGCATCAAAGAGCACCGAAGGCATGCCTGCGAGTTGTCCATCTGCTGGCAGCATCCTTCCATCGGTAAGCTTTGCACCGCCCACTTTGGGCGCAACAATTTTGATTGCAGCACCAGCCTGGGTCACGGCCTTT
>JANMSG010000264.1:0-1592 GCA_031389065.1 Acidobacteriota bacterium
AGGAAAGAGCGGCGATTGATTGATAATGAAAACCTCCACGTTTTTGATGCTCGATAAAACTGAATGCGAAATCGTTTCCGAATGCGCCCGGAGGAAGAAGCGGCGTTCCTGCTTTGCTTAAATCTTCTGCGGCAGTGTCAAAGCTGTGCGATTCGAACTCCGAATAAATAAATCGCGCTGTCTGATACCAACGCGAAGTGGTTCGGTAATCGAACGAACCGGCAAGCGAAAAATCATGGTGCTTCTGTCTCTGTGTTGGGTCAGAAAACATACGCGCCGTCGCTCCCGGAACGCCTAACGAGTTGTTGTTCATACGCGATGTCAGGCGGAAGTCTGCTTGCGGATTGAGTTTAAAACCAAAATTGACCGAGGCAGAGCGATTCGTGTAATCGCTGTTGCGAAATCTGCCGTCGGTATGTTGATAAGCGTAGCTTGCAGAATAATCAAACCATCGCGTTAGCCCTGACAAAACAGCGCTTTCTCTGTGAAAAGCGAAGCTGCCGCCTTCGCCGGATACTTCGAGTTCCGGCACATCGGTTGAACCGCGTTTCGTGAAAAGTTGAATCACACTGGTCATTGCGTCTGAGCCAAACAAAGCGCTTTGCGGACCGCGAGCGACTTCCACGCGCTCCAGGTTTTCAGGCGTAAGCGAGGCGAAATCGAATGCCCCGCCAGCCGCATTGACAGGAACTCCGTCAATCAACACTTTGTTGTAATCGGATTCGCCACCGCGCGTGAAGATGGAGGTCAAGCCGCCGCGTCCGCCGGTTTGCAAAACTGCAAGACCCGGAACAAGACGCAAAGGCTCGGAGATTTGCGAGTGGCTTTGGCGTTTCAAATCATCGCTACCGATGACGGCAATGGACCCAGCGACTTCATTGGAAGGCGTTGCCGTGCGCGACGCTGTGACAACCATTTGATCAGAGATCGCCGAGACCGCGAGTTGCAAATCTGCCGTTTTGGTTTCGTTATCGCCAATCTCAACAGATACTTTTTCGGTTTGTGAAAAACCATTCGCTTCGACTGTCAATGCATAGCGACCCGCTGCCGCATTGAAGGAGAAACGCCCTTCACTATTGGACAAGGTTTGATAAACAACGACGCTGACCGCATCGCGCAAGGCTACACGAGCGCCTGAAATGTTTGCGCCCGATTGGTCTTTGACCGTTCCTTCTATACGACCTGATTGGGAGGCAGCAATAGATGTTGATGATAAAGTAATGAAAGAAATAAGCATCAAAGCAATTGACGCTCGCAAAATTGAAGCAGGCAAATTCAGCCTGTGGGACTTATGATTAAAAAATATTTCAAACATAAAATCTCTCCTTTCCGCGAAAGAGTTGAGGTTTTAGATTGCCGCATAGGTTCCTGACTTAGCGCTTTTTCAGGCGCATCACAGTTGCGGGACAGTGGCGAATTCTCAACGCCTTCCCTAGTGCAACAATCCCGAATGTACAAACAACAGTAAGCTTAAAAAGATTTACGTGAGCAATGTACAGCAGACTGTCTAGTCTGCTGTTGTCTTGGTTTGCAGATCGTTTGATGCCTCCCAAAAACTGCGTTGACCAAATCGCCGCAGGTTGGACAACCTA
>JANMSG010000247.1:0-3992 GCA_031389065.1 Acidobacteriota bacterium
CCGCTGCTCGGAACAATACTGGCAGAGTTGACGGGCAACGGGTTGGACGGAGCATTCACTGCCGCCTTCGACGGCGAACGCATCTGCGTAACCAATGCCTCGGCGCAGAGTGTCTCGCTGTGGAAAGCCTCCGACCTGTCGCCGCTAGGTGATTTTCTTATAGCCAATATTGGTGATCTAAATCCGCGCGGAGTGTGTAGTGATGGGACAACTTTCTTCGTCGGTCTGCGCAATCAGCTTGGGGGCACCGGCTCTATTATTCGCTACTGAAGATGCGATAGGTGGATATGGGCTAACCGATGGTTGCCCGGTTTTAGCCCGTCGGTTGTGATGTGAGGCATGAGAGGTCGCGCTTGATTGGCACGGCAACCTGATCAGCACATTCGACTGCGGCGCGGGCTTGTTGACCTCGACCGCCACCCTCGCTGGCAATCAAACAGCACTGCAAAGAGACAGGAAAATTAAGCGATAACCAATGCGAGTTAGGTGTTTTCCTCTGTTCTGAGAGGAAGCAAGATGATGTAAATATTTTCTAAGAGGAAACAATATGAATAAACCAGAAAAAGTCTTTTCACGTCGCCAAATGTTAGAAGTGGCGGTTGGTTTTGGCGGGTTGGCAGCGTTCGGCGGTTCGGTTTTCGCGCAAGAGGCGAAGCCCTTATTTACGCCGGAAATTGCTATGGGACCGTTTTACCCGGTTTTGAAACCGCTCGACAAGGACGCGGATTTGACCGCGATTGCCGGAAAAACCGGACGTGCCGAAGGCAAAATCGTTCACCTTACCGGACGAGTTTTGAATCAAAAAGGCGAACCTGTCGCGGGCGCAAAAATCGAAATTTGGCAGGCGAACACGCACGGACGTTACACCCATCCGAGTGACCCGAATACGGCACCACTCGACCCGAATTTTCAAGGCTTTGCCGTGCTGAGGACAGACAAGGAAGGGCGTTATCGTTTCAAAACAATCAAGCCGGGTCCGTATTCGGTTGGTCCGACTGTGCAACGCGCGCCGCATATTCATTTCGACGTTGAAGGCAAAGCCAACCGGCTCGTTACGCAGATGTTTTTCCCGAACGAAGCGCTGAATGACAAAGACCCACTCTTTTTGGAGTTACGCAGGCGCTTAGAACATTCAAAACTGCCGGTGAGCAATGCCGAGGTAATAATCGCTAAATCGTTGCCGCCGACCAAAGAAATTGAAGCAGGGGCGACATTGTTGAATTGGGATATTGTTTTATTTTAATGGTTGAGAGGCGCGTTTTGGGAACAGCGTTTTTATGCCAAGACACGCCTAACCACCCATTGCAGGCGAGCGCGGTTTATGGGTTTTACATGGGTTGGGGTGGCGGATTTAATTTGCCTCAACGCGTCGCCTGAACGCAAGCGATAGACGGCTATAAAAATCAGTTCAATAAAGGAGCGAATCAAATATGTTGACACGAATGCTAAACAAAAACCTCTTCATCGTCGCGCTGGCGCTGCTGCTCGGCGCGCAAGCTGTCTTCGCGCAGGGTAGCGTCTTCACTTATCAAGGCAAACTGACCGAGGCGGGCAACCCGGCAAACGGCAACTACGACATGCAGTTCAAACTCTTCGACACTGCAGAGGTCGGCACAGGCGCGCAGCAGGGCGAAACGATTACCAACCCGACGGTGCAGGTGGCAAACGGCATTTTCACCGTGCAGTTGGATTTCACCGCGGCAGCGCTCAATGGCTCAGTGCGCTACCTGGAAATCGCTGTGCGAGCGGCGGGCAGCGCCAACCCATACACGGTGCTTGCCCCGCGACAACCCTTAACCTCAACGCCGTATGCTGTGCGCAGCCTGAACGCGGCGGCAGCAGATGGGCTGTCTGTGGCTTGCGTCAACTGTGTGACCAGCAGTCAGATCGCCAGTGTTGATGGCACTCAGGTCACCGGCACGATACCTGTCGAGAGCGTGCCGACTGGCAGCAGCAACTACATTCAGAACTCAACGGCGGCCTTGCGGCTGGGGAAGAATTCCCTGCAAGAGGCGGCGAGTTTTAACATTGATGGTGATGGCACCATTGGCAGCAATCTAATCGTAAACGGGCAGGCGGGCATTGGCATAGCGACTCCGCGTTTTGGGCATAAACTTGATGTTAACGGGTCGGCAATCATCTCGCCGGGAGGTGGAGGAGGTGACATTCAATTCGGTACACCCAACTTTGAAACCGGGATGACTATATCAGGGGGCAACAACAGAGCTGATATCAGATTCAATGGCTTTGAAATGGCACTCGTAGTCGGCGTTGGAAACCAACCGCCTCCCGAGACAAACGGAATAAGGATTACCTCGTTGGGCAGAGTCGGTATAGGCCTGCAGTCCTTTTCCTCCGGCAAACTGCA
Organism: Acidobacteriota bacterium; assembly: GCA_031389065.1. Lineage (GTDB taxonomy): Bacteria > Acidobacteriota > Blastocatellia > UBA7656 > UBA7656 > JACQDB01. The sequence goes on from JANMSG010000247.1 coordinate 2,369, forward strand.
CGTTGTGGGCGCCGCGGGACTACCTGCCATCTATGCGGAGAGCCCGAATCGCGGGGTGATGGGGGTAAGCACGAGCGGTAGCTACGGCGTCTACGGCGACAGCGGTAGCGGCATAGGCGTCCAGGGCGTGAGCATCTCGAATGCCGGAGTAGTAGGGCAGAGCAATTTGGCTTCGGGCGTATTTGGAAACACGACTGCGGCGGGCGTAGCAGTGGCGGGTGTGCAGGGCACCTCGAGTGGCAGTGGCGGCGTCGGCGTTCGCGGTGACGGGACGACCGGTGTATTTGGCAAGTCGCCGGTCAACCTTGGTATCGGTGTCACCGGCGAGGGGACAACGGGCGTCTATGGCATTTCATCGAGCAGCACTGGCCAGGGCGTGTGGGGCGAGTCGAACGCGATCAACGCCAGGGGCGTGTACGGGACGAGCACCAACGGCGTCGGCGTGTATGGCAAAAGCACCAGCGGTCCCGGCGTGACTGGCGAAGGCGCTCAGGGTGTCACAGGCTTCAGCGCCATTCCAAACGGATACGGCGTGTACGGCAAGAGCACAGGCAGCAACGGCATTGGCGTGTACGGCGAGAGCCCCTTTTTCGGAGGCGGCTATGGTGGTTATTTCGATGGTAACGTGCGAATCACACACGAACTACAAGGCGCTTGGGCAATCTTTAATCAATATGTTCAAGCTGACAGTTTCGTTGAGGTAAGTGACCGCAACGCGAAAACCAACTTCTCCGCAGTTGACACGCGCGCCATCTTGCGAAAGGTCGCTTCACTTCCCATCGAGACCTGGAACTTCAAGAAGGAGCCTGAATCAGTACGCCACATTGGCCCGATGGCACAGGACTTCCGCGCCGCCTTCGGACTCGGCACCGACGACAAGCACATCGCGACCGTTGATGTAGACGGCGTGTCGCTGGCCGCCATCCAGGGCTTGTACCAGATGATGCTGGAGAAAAATAAACAGATCGAGCAATTGCAGAATCAGGTAAAACAACTGCAAGGTGTTGTGAAACAACGCACAGTCAGAGGATTAATAAAAGATAAGAAGGGCCGTCCACAGCATCTCCTGAACACGACAAGCGCCAATCAATCACCCACCAAGCAACCGTGATTGAAGAATCATGCAAGCTCGTTTGTCGAAACAACTCGCGAGCCGATATTTGTAAGTAAGGAGAATCATTTGCACGCCGCCGCCCACCCATACCACCTATGTAGATAAAATGAATACCACAGGCTACAAAGACGGCTCAGCGGCATATCCTTACAACACCGTGAGAGAAAGGAATTTTGCCTGTAGCGCGGGCGATACCCTCATCATTCGCGCTGGCAATCATAATGAGACGGGGCTTTTCAACAGAGCCGCCATCGTCAGAAACGAAGGCGGCATCGTCAGAATCGGCATGCCGTAAATTCGCTGGCAAAGGTAGTGATATGGACACAGATACACGACTGTAAGCTATCCAATCTGTGAATTGGTTGCGCCAATTGCGAAGGAGATTTTCATGAAAGAGATAAAAAGATTGTTGTTTTTCATCACCCTGCTGATCCCATTGAGCCTCATACTGGTTCACGCACAGAGCGGCGGAAATTATCAGATTAGCCAACCCACGATAGCCGGTGGCGG
>JANMSG010000248.1:0-10391 GCA_031389065.1 Acidobacteriota bacterium
GGGATGCGATATTAAAGCACATATAGAGTTCATAATTCTTGATACGAGGAATGAACCTGTATCGCAATATCTGGCGCAAGTTTATATCGCCCGTGATTATCTTCTCTTTTCTATACTAGCTGGTGTTCGCTCGCAAAAGGACGTTCCCCCCGTGTCACTGCCCAAAGGCTTCCCTGTGGATATATACTCACCCGCTGCTATGAGATGCGCTTATGAAATTGATGACAAACTCGCAGAACTGGAAGTGGATGGATTTTGTAGCCGGGTAGATGCTGAGAAATGGGTGAATGAAGGAATTGCCAAGTTCGCAGACGAAATGAAAGGCAGAGTCTCGGACCCAGACGCCCATTCTGCTTCATGGCTTTCGCTTGAAGAAATTGAAATTGCGAATCAGCGCTATTTTGAAATTGCTCAGAAGGCTCACATTGAGTTATCAGCGATTCTTGGAACGATGCGTGCACTCAATGAAATAGGCGTAAAAAGTCGCCTTGTCTTTTGGTTCAAAGGATGAACCTGTTTCGCAAAAACGCTGGCTTGCATTCAAATTATTTGTTACAAAAACTTAAAGCTACAAAGTTATGAAGTCGTAAAGTTTCCAACAGCATCTTCATAACTTTGTAGCTTGCACCCTACATCATTGGCTACTCATCCGATATTTGCACTAGCTGCTTGCCGGTGTTCTTGCCTTGCAGCATGGAGATGAAAGCCTTTGGCGCGTTTTCTATGCCTTCTTCGATAGTCTCTGTGTATTTCAATTTGCCTTCTTTTATCCACTGAGCCATTTGTTGCAAGCCTTCTGCGTAGCGGTTGGCGAATTGAAAAACCAGGAAACCTTCGGCTTTTGCTTGTTTGACGAGCAAGAGCGATAGCAAAATGCGCGGTCCCATTTCGGGCTTCTCTAAATTGTATTGCGAAATCTGCCCGCAGATGGAAACTCTGGCTCGCTGATTCATCAAGATGAAAACCGCATCGGTAATTGCGCCGCCGACATTGTCAAAATAACAATCAATGCCTTTCGGACAAAGCTCTTTCAACTTCGCCACATAATTATCCGTCGTCTTGTAATTAAACGCGGCATCGAAGCCCAATTCGTTGACTAGATAATCAATCTTGTCATCTGTTCCGGCAATGCCTACGACGCGACAACCTTTTATCTTGCCGATTTGCCCTACGAAAGAACCCACTGCGCCAGCCGCGCCACTCACCACCAGAGTTTCGCCCGGTTGCGGATTGCAAATGTCTAACAAGCCGAAATAGGCGGTCAGTCCGGGCATTCCCAACACCCCGACTGCCGTTGAAATCGGGGCGAGCGTCGGGTCTATTTTTCTCACGCCTTTGCCGTCTGAACGAGCGTATTGTTGCCAGCCGAATTGTCCTTCAACGATTTCGCCTGCATGAAAATCCGCATGGTTTGAATGAACGATTTTGCCGACGGCTCCGCCTACCATCACTTCGCCAAGCTGCACAGGTGGCGCGTAAGATTTCACATCGTTCATGCGCCCGCGCATATACGGGTCAACCGAAAGATAGATGACGCGCACCGTAAATTCATTTTCGCCAGGCAAAGGCACAGGCGTTTCGACAAGATTGAAATCGGACTCTTTCGGTAAACCTACGGGACGCGCCGCAAGGGTGATTTGTTTGTTTGTCATAGAAAATTCTCCTTAAAAAAAGCTTTTGAATGTGGATAAAAGTTCAAGCGATTCAAGCAAAGTTCAAACGATTAGAACATTGTATTGTCGTTAGCTGAGGTTTCGGGAATGGTTTGTAAAACGTCCCAATGTTCGACGATTTTGCCGTTGTCATCAAGCCGAAAAATATCTATGCCAGCCCAATCACTATCGCCTGGCCATTGCTGGTAACAATGCAAGACAACAAAATTTCCTTCGGCAATTGCGCGCTTAAAGTGTACGCGCTTGCCGGGATATTCATAAGCCATCTTCGTGAAATATTCAATAAACGCCTCTTTGCCATCCGCCACCGCCGGGTTGTGCTGAATGTAGACGTCGCCCGTGTACTTCTCGATAGCTTCGGCGGGCTTGCACTCGTTGAACATCAAATCGTAGAAAGTCATCACGTTTTTTTTGTTCAGCTCAAGTTGCTCTGTCATCGGTAAGCCTCCCGTTTAGAGATGAGGGGAAAAACAAATCGTTTTTATCAAAATTCATTGCGGAACCAAAATCGCAAAACTGACGCCGAACAATTTGCTTTGCGGCAAGATAGCATTCGCAAGACATGCCGCAAGCACTGGCATTTCATCCACTCGCGGCTTTTCCAAATCACTGGCAAAAACAAAAGCTTTTGCTTTGCGCTCCTGCCCGTAAATCCAGTATTTGACTTCCGTGTTCGCCGCCAGATTCTGTACCCATTGTGAGCCTTTGCGAACCGTGCTGATCAAAAGCAAATCGCCGACAAGTGTTGCCAGCAGAGGAACGCTGCGCGCACGACCTGTCTTGCGCCCTTTGGTTTCGAGCACAATGGCTCCGCTTGTCCACGGCACAGGAGAACCGAAGCCAAGGCGCACGAGGGGTTCAATAAGCTGATTCAAGCTGCGAAAAAAATCGGCTTCTAGTTGTTTCTGATTTTGCGCTGCCATTTTGTAAGAGGCTCCCTTGCTCTTGCGACTGTGAATGATAATAAATCTCTCAATTTCAATTCATTTTGATTCTTTCTCTTTATTAAATTTCAATATCTCTCTAATGCTTTTGGGGTCGTGGTAGTTAAAGGTGTAGAGTATGCCAAACGTTAAATCAATACTGAACCACGAGAATCTCTCTTCCGGTGTGATGCGTTTCTTTACACCATCAAATTCAAATACTGAATTGTATCTGTAGTAATTTTCATCTGCGCTGAAATTGCTACAAATCCGATTAGAGAGTGATGCAGGTAACTCAGCTTTGTGATAGTTGCACCAACCCAGTTCACCAAACGCATCATATCCAGTCCATTCACCTTGATAATGAACGCAACAGCAACACTCTAAAGAGCCTTTTCCATTTGGCATACTATACACCTGCTTCTGTCGAAAGTTATCAAATATGAGCGATTTTAAACTTTGCGCTCTTTCCATTTGCCGCGACGGAACATCAAGATTCCTACCACTGCTACGGCTGATTCTGCAACCGCTATTGCAATGAATACGCCTTTGGGACCAAAACCCGCCACCATCGCCAGCCAATAGGCAATCGGGATTTGAATCACCCAGTGACAGAGCAGGTTGATCATCGTTGGCGTGTAGGTGTCGCCCGCGCCATTGAAGGCTTGCACGACGACCATGCCATAACCGTAAAACAGATAGCCGTAGCTGACGTATCTCAGGCAATCAACTCCATAAGCAATCACCTCCGCATCATTCGTGAAAATCTTTATCAGGCTTTCGGCAAAGACGAAGAAGATAATCCCCACGCCGGTGAGAAAAATCAGATTGATCAACCCGACTTTCCACACAGATTTTTCGGCGCGCTCAGGTTTGCCCGCTCCCAGATTCTGCCCCACAAGCGTAGCCGCCGCGTTGCACATCCCCCACGACGGCAATAGCGAGAAGATAATAATTCTCACAGCAATCGTGTAACCCGCCACAGCGTTTGCGCCGAACGAAGAGACGATGCGAACCAGCGCAATCCAGCTTGCCATCGCAACCAGGAATTGAAACATTCCGCCGAGCGAAAGTCTCAGCAATCGAATCATCACTTCAAAGTTGAGGCGCATTTGCTTCCAGCCTACGTGAATGCGCCCTTTGCCGCTGAATAAAACATAGAGTTGAATCAACACGCCTGTGCCGCGACCGATGCTGGTAGCCACAGCCGAACCCATAACGCCGAGTTCGGGAAAGGGCCCAAATCCGAAGATGAAACACGGGCAAAGAACGATGTTGATGATGTTGGCTATCCACAAAACCCGCATAGCGATTGCCGCATCACCCGCGCCGCGAAACACCGCATTGAGCATAAACAGCAACATGATGATGACATTCGCGCCTAAGATGATTTGACCGAAGCCTCCCCCGGTTGCGATAACGCTTTCTGAGGCGCCCATCAAGCGAAACAGCGTCGGCGTGTAGAAGATGCCGATCAAGGCGATTGGCAAAGCGATAATGACCGCGATGAAGATGGCTTGGGCGGCCACAACCGATGCCCCTTCGGGGTCTTTTTCGCCGATGCGCCGCGCCACCACTGCCGTCACAGCCATGCTCAGACCCATCGCAACCGTGAAGACAATCGTCAACATGGATTCTGTCAAGCCGACCGCCGCTACGGCATCTGCGCCAAGTCTTGCGACAAAGAAAACGTCAACGATGCCAAACAGCGATTCCATCATCATCTCTAAAATCATGGGTATCGAAAGCAGCACGATGGCGCGCCCGATGCTGACTTCGGTGAAGTTGCGATTCGAGCCACGCACCGCCTCTTTGAGTGTGGCAAACCAGCCACTTTGTTGCTCTTGTTGTGTAGTCGTTTCTATTACTTCTTCCGTGTAACTCATGTGTACCTCTGCTGATAAAAAGCCGCTTTACAAGCGTGCAGGAAAAGACCGTGCAGGTTCAAAGCGCAAAAAGCCGCACGAAGGGTAGACTGTGCTTCCCTTTTTGCGTCAACGCTTCAAGCCCCTAACGGAAACGTGATTGATGCGGGTGTGAAATATTCGATTGGCGAAATTATCGGGTTTTCATAGGCTTACTCTTTTGTGACCAAACCACGAATTTTTTATACATCGTTTGAGCGTTTGCGGTCAAACGTAAAACGGTTCGAACGAGTCTGTGATTACGGAAATATTCAAGTTTAAGAATATTTTTACGAAGGTGAGAGAGAATAATGTATCGTCAGGCTTTGGTTTTGGTTTCACCATCAAGTTTGCTACAGTCTCAAACTGCAAAGCGCTTTTCCATTCTCAACTTTTCATCAAGCGAGGGAGCGAAGATGTTAATCACCTCTCAATACACAGACATTTCTGTTGACGGCAGTTTGATGCGAACTTTTGTAGCCCAACCGAAAGACGCGGGCAAATATCCGGGCATCCTCTTTTATTCGGACATCTTTCAACTGACAGAAACGATGTTGCGTTCTTGCGAGCGTCTTGCCGGTTACGGTTTTGTCGTCGCCGCGCCGGAAATTTACCATCGCATAGAACCCGGCGGTTTCGCGATTCCCTTCGATGATGAAGGTCGCAATCGTGGTCTCGATGACGCGGGGAAAACTGCTGTCGCGCACTTCGACGCAGACTGTCGCGCCGCGCTCGATTATCTGGCGAACAACCAGATGGTTGCCGCAGGAAAACTTGGAGCCGCAGGGTTTTGCATAGGCGGTCATCTCGCGTTTCGCGCCGCGCTGCAAGCGGACGTGCGCGCTACGGTCTGTTTTTACGGCACGGGGATTCACAACGGTAAGCTCGGACAAGACAGTGATGCCGGTTCGCTTGCGCGTGCCGGAGAAATTGGCGGCGAGTTGTTGATGATTTGGGGACTCGGTGATCCGCATATTCCGGCAGAGGGACGCGCAAAGATTGAAGTAGCTTTGCAACAGGCAGGCGTGAATTTTTCGCAGAAATTTTATGATGCCGAACACGCTTTCATGCGCGATGTAGGTCCGCGCTACGACCCCGAAGCCACAGACCATGCCTTCGCCGATATGGTCGCACTTTTTCGTAAAGTATTTCAAAAATGAAGAAGAAAATATTTTGCAAAAACTGTCTCCTTGCAACTCAGAAGAACCAATTGACATTTGCATATGAGGTAGCAAATACTTGGAGCAAGAAACAATACGATGAGGAACACGTTATGACAATGACCATTTCACTGACGCCTGAACTTGAAAAACTGATTAACGAAAAAGTGCAAAGCGGCGAGTATGCTTCGGCAAACGAAGTCATACGCGAAAGCCTGCGTTTGCTCGAAGAACATGAAGAACTTCACCGAATCAAGTATGAAGCGTTGAAGCGCGAAGTGGATATCGGCGTGGCTCAAATAGCACGAGGCGAAGGTTTGGTTTACAGATCTTCAAATGAATTGGCAGATGAAATTAAAAGCGAAGCACGAAATCTACAACAAGCCAGAGGCAACGAATGAGTCGGCTGGTTATCTCACCAAAGGCCAAATCTGATTTACTGAACATTTGGGCTTTCGCATTCTATGAAAATGGTCAGACAGCCGACCGCTTGGTTGAGGAAATCACAGCAAAGTTTGATATGTTGCTCTCTTTCCCAGAGATGGGTAGAAGTCGAAAAGATTTGGACGTGGGTCTTCGCAATTTCCCGTTCAAACGTTTCATTATTTTCTATCGCCTGATTGAAAATGGCATAGAAATCTTTCGCGTTCTGCACGGCAAACAAAACATCGAAGCTATTTTTTCTGAATAACAATTTGAATAGAGGCAGCGAACGAGCGCAGCCGTGACGAGCTTACGCAAAGAGTGTGCATGCGTCCGGGCAGTGTCGCCTGGTCCGCGCCATTCGCCGCCTGTTTGAAACGCCAGGCGTTTTTGTATTTCCTTTACACGCCCTCAACCCCGAACATCTTTTTGTAGTGGCGATACCAGTCGCTTTGAAAAACTTCTTGCGGGTCGTATTTCATCTTCTCCTGCAAAAATTCTTTGAACCGTGGGTAACAGGCTTCGACCTGTTCGCGCCGCGCATAACGGTGATAGGTCAGGTAATAGCTGCCGCCGTAACGTATGCCCAAATCAATCAGGCTGCGAAATGAATTGGCGGCTCGCTCTATGCCTTCAACATTGTGTTTGACGTGGAGGTTAAAAATTACGCAAGCCCAACTTTCACGCGCCCAGGCAAGGAAACTCTCCGTGTCTTTTTCAATCAAGCGCACCGTGCCGTAAATCACATTCGCGTCTTGTTGGCGCAAAACCTCGCGCGCATCCATCATAAAATCCACGAGCTTTTCACGCGGTACATAGATCTCCGTAATCATCTCTGTGGCTTTTACTTTGGCACCGAGCTTACGGTCTAATTCTTCGTGATAGTTGTCCACATAGGCGGCTGAAAGTTGCGAATCAGACCAATAGATTTGCCTTGATGTTGCAAGATAGCGTTTCGTATAGACCTCAAAAGCGCGTTTCTTATATTTGTGGGTGTAATATGTGAGCCGCGCCCAATCCGACGGATGAAAGCGCGTAGGGTTTTCGGTAAGCGGCGTGTTCGGGTCAACCTGTAGGTAACAAGAGAAGACACCGCGAGTTAAGAAACTCTCGCGCTTGTTGTCGGTTGCGAATTGAAAATCACCGTACAAATATCCATCAGTAATGCGTTGTTCGAACGATTCAGGAATGTCTTTGAGGTCGCGAAGCTCAACGATGCGTTGAACTTTTTTGCGCTCCCACAGGCGCAGTTTTACGGAAGTGACGATGCCGAATAAACCGTAACCGCCGATGACCAAACGAAAGAGTTCGGCGTTTTCTTGACGCGAACATTTCATTAACTCGCCTGCGTGATTCAACAATGTGAATGATTCAACCTGATCAATGATGGGCTTGAATTTCAAGCCACGCCCGTGAACATTTGAAGCCAGCGCGCCGCCGATAGAAAGCTTGTCAGCGCCGGTCTGTTTTTGAACGATGCCCCATTGTTTTATTTTGCTCTCTTGAGCTTTGCGTAAATAATCAATCAGCGCAGGCCATTCAATGCCGCCTTCGACTTCAATGATGCCGCGCTCAGAATCGAAATGCAAAACCTGGTTCATCGAAGTCATATCAATGAGCATATGGTCTGTGCCGAATTGTTGTCCGCCCATCGAATGCCGCCTGCCGCAAATGCTCACCGGAGTGCGATTGCTCTTTGCGGTTTGCAGGATGGCACGCAAATCTTGCACGGTGTTGGGCGTATAAACGCCCGATACGCGCGTGCGATTAAGTTGCGAATGAATGTCGTTGACAAAAATATCTGTCGTTGCCTGGTTCTCGGTTGCGGCTTTGCTTGGCGCGGTAACATCGACAGACGCAGCAATCTTCTCGACGCTCTCTGCCAGAAGGCTCACAGGCAAAGCGGCAATGGCACAGGAAGTTTTTAAAAAATCCAGAAAATCTCTACGTGAAATCGTCATCACATCACCTCTGTTTCGGGCAAATTAATTCTTTATCTTACTGGCAGCAGCCGTACGCGCCGCTCTGGCTTGCTTCACAAAACTGTCGGCGGTGTCACCGGGCACATCGTTGAGAATTCTCAGCGAAATCACCGTGCCGCTGGCGACCACGATTTGTGTTTTCATATGTGTGACGGTGAACGGGTAACGCAAGGTCAAGGCGGTGTGATCCACTTCTAATTTCAAATCAGCTTCAGATAAATCTTTGACGATTGCGTATCCCAATTCGAGAAAGCCTTTTTTCTTCATCAAAGAGTCTTCGATGGATTTGCGTTTCACCCAGATAGAGTTCGATTTAATGAAGATGGTTCGCGCCGAACCCAAAAGTTCCAAAGGCGTCAACGGGCGCCCCGTTTCTTGCGTTGCCACAGGTTTCATTTCGTTGGGCACAGTGCTGGTTACAACGGGCGCAACTTCCGCGTCATGATTGGCCTCGCTCTTCATCATTGACCATACTTCCCTGGTGTTTGTGGGGGCGTTTTTTTGAGTCGTTGTCGAAGCTTTCGCGGCTTTCCAACTCTGTTGTATCGAATTGTTTTGTTGATGCGCTTGCTTTGCAGAATGAAGCAGGTAGAGTGCTCCTTTCGATGCCAGATAAACGCGCCAGTCAACCGTGGGAAGACAAACAGGATTTTGCGCTTGCGCGGCTTGCGCGGAAAAGATGAGAAGCATCAACAACGCGGCAACACCGCGCGCCAGGGTTTTATGGGGAAAATTTTTCTTGCAAACATTCTGTTGAGGCATAGCCCGGTTCTCCTTTTGGATAGTGCAACCGTCTTTCCGTAAATTCGCAATTCACGGGAACGGCATTTAAGAAAAAGTTAAGTAGCGCGTGCCACTCAGACGCCCTGCGCTGTCGTACTCGCTCACCACCATCTTGTTCGGTGGATAGGTCTCCGAGGTCATCTCGCCCGCTACGTTGTAGGCATAGCTCATCTATCACGGTCGAGGCATCTTTTTTTTCAGATCCTTGAGAAAGCGCGGATCAAGATCGCCGCCACCCGGGGTTTTTTCCGCTAGCTTCACTATCTTCCACGCCTCGGCATAATTGCTAACCAGGAACAATGTTTTCGCCCAGTTCTCTAGGTTCAACGTGTACTTCGGGGCCTTTTCGTAGATGCGAGCAAAGCGCGCAAAGGCGTCTTTAAGACGCTCTTCGTTTTTCCCTACGGCTCCGGCAAAACCCATTGCCTTCGCGTAGTCCACAGAGAAGTTGATATCGTCCCCGATTGAGCGTTCCGCTTCAGCAAAGAGCTCCAGCGACTCATCGAATTCCTTGGCGTCAGCTTCAATAGCAGCCATTCCCCAAAGTGCGATTCCGTTCGAGCTATCCAGCAGCCAGGCTTGATTGAAGCGTTTCATAGCATCCGGCGCGTTCCCCTTGAGGAGAAATTGCCAGCCGAGAAGTGCAATGTCTTCAGCCGCCTTCTTGCGGTTGCCTTTGTAGCTTTTGTCCATTTCCGTGAGGAATATCGCGTCGGCCTTCTTCTGTGCATCGTTCTTAGGCAGCAACCCATACTTTGGCAGAAGGTTGATGTTCTGGGCGAAAACGACTTGCGGCACGAAAGCGACCGCAAGGAGAAGCACAAGAAAAACCGTACGAAAGATCAGCATAAAGCCTCCTAACACTTATTATGTTGAACTCGGCATAACGTCGCAGCCGAGTTGCCGGCGACCCGCACGACGACGCCCAAGCCCGAAGCGACCCTCGGCGTCAAACCGGCTGCCGACATCATTGTCCGGGCTGTCGCGCACACAGCGCCCGCATACCGTAGTCTGCGAAGCGACCGCTCCAAGTACCATCCTCACTTTTCTTATACCCATTCCAGAAATCGAAGTACCACACACTCCCGTTAGGGTGGCCACGATCATCTAGTATCTGACTGCTGCTCCATGGATCTCCCGTTAAAAACAGGTTCCCCTTTACATGATGGGTGAAAGGCTCTTTGCCGTCCTTACCCGCTCCGAGCCCCGGAGCTTCAACATTTTTGTCAAAAATCCCCTGCAACTCCTCAATCGTCGCCAGCCTCCAGTCGGAGTAGCCGCCCAACCGCAGGTTGCGGCAGTACTTCTTCGCCTTGCCCCAGTTCACGTCTTTGCCGTTATCTTTCCCGGCCCACATCAGTCGCGTGGCGGGATCAATCCAATAACCACGCGCCGCTGACTCCTGCGCCTGTCCTCGGGCAGCGGTCGAGGTTTGCGCGCTGGCACTCGGGGTGACGATCAATAGCAGAATCAGAACAATGTTTGCTTGCCATTTCATGTTGCACTACTTCCTTTTCCTTTTGCTGATTTATCATTCGCTGTG
>JANMSG010000255.1:0-4105 GCA_031389065.1 Acidobacteriota bacterium
GCGCAGAGCGTCTTAAGCCCCTTCCATCATGGCACTCCGGTTTATCCACCACCTTACACTGGGGCACCACCACTGCCTCCGTTGCCGCCATTCGCTGGTGAGAACCCAGGACAAAATCCTGGCCCTCCACCACTGTCACCGCCAACAACTACAACGGGCACTCCACCAATGAGTAATGGTGTCCCCCTGCCGCCTCCTCCTCTAATCGTAAGTCCTTTTCAGGAGCAGAGTGCGCAAACTTATTTAATCTGGATTACTCACTCAAAACACCTTGCAAGTAATATGAAACTGGCAGGTATGGGAACCAAACCATTTTGGTATGCTGCACATCATATTGTAGCTTGGAATGATCCTCGGGCTCAGGCATCAGTGATATTATTAGCAGGATTCGGTATTCATTTTGATGACGCTGTAAATGGTGTTTATTTGCCCCATAGAACACCAGATCCAGCAGCGGGTTCGTGGCATCCAGAGATTAATACAGGGCCTTATCATGTTAATGTGTATAATCGTTTACTTCGAGCTACCAACACACAACAAGCGATAAGCATTCTTGATGGTATACGCCAAGAACTCTTACTGGGGACATTCCCATTCAAATAGGAGAGTGTATGAATATATATGAACTGTTTCCTGACTTGGAGACTTATCAAAACTTGTCAGTAAAATATGAAGACCACTTTTACATCAATCAGCATTTTCATCTCAGAAAATCTCTGCGAGATTCCTGGGTACCTTTACATATATCAGTGCTTCGATATAAGAAAAGAGGCATTAACTATGGAGCATTGCCCTCAAACGATTATCCAATGATTGGTGGAATGCCTGTCTTTAGCAAAAAAGCGGTGGATTGCTTACAAGACATTTTATTAAAGAATGGTGAAGTGCTGCCGCTTTTATTTGAAGGAAAAGAAGGTATTTACTTTGCCTTTAACCCTTTGCAGGATATTGATGCTTTGGATGAGGATCATTCTGATCTAGCCCGTTTTGAAGACGGACGTATCATGCATGTTAAAAAGTATGTATTCCTAACTGATAAACTTGAAGGCGAAACCTTATTTAAAATCCCACAGGAGACTGGTCGCCTGTATGCCACTGATATATTTATGGATCGTGTGAAAGAGTGTTCATTAACTGGTTTTTTATTTAGACCGTTGTGGTCGAATTCGTAAAGGGCAAACGGCAAGCGATGGAGTGCTCGCGGCAAGCGATGACTTGCAGGTGAGTGTGATTGATCCGGCGGTGCCGCCGCCGACGGTTTCTATCAACTCGCCTACAGATGGCGCGGAGATCAATGCGCCGACCGCCATTGTCGGCACGGTGTCGGGCGGCAACTGGACCTTGGAATACGCGCTGGGCGGCGATGACACCTTGCCACAGACGTGGACGATGCTGGCAAGCGGAACAGGTGGGTTTGACAACCTGATTTGGCCCCTTTTGATCATCTCATTTGGCCCCACCTCTCCGTTAATATTTACGACATTTTCGATTGCGCCATTCTATGCCGCATCCTTATTTGTCGCTCTTCTTTTGCTTTCTCTCCAAGGTTCGCCGGAAACGGTACGATTCTGTCCCGGTCTCGATGATATGAGCACGGTCCGTGAGCCGATCCAACAGCGCTTTGCATAAGCGCGCATTCGTGAAGACTTGCGTCCATTCTGAAAACGGCAGATTCGTCGTCATAATGATTGCCGCTTTCTCGGCTCGTTCACTCACGACCTGAAACATCATCTCGGCGCCGATCTCGGCCATCGGCACATAGCCCACTTCATCGAGCGCGATCAAATCATAACGACCCCATTTCTGCATCGTTCTTGACAGTTGATTATTGTGCCGGGCTTCGACCAACTCGTTGACTAAGGCGGCTGCCGTCACAAAGCGCACGCGCTTCTTTTGTCGACAAGCCGCCACACATAACCCGGTTGCGATATGCGTCTTGCCCGTCCCACACTCGCCGATCAAGATGATGGGCTCACTGCTGTCGAGATACTTCCCTTCAGCCAACTCCCAGATGCGTCTCGCTTTTACTTGCGGCGACTTCTCAAAGTCGAACTCCTCAAGCGTTTTTATTCGTGGAAGACGAGCTTCTCGAAGTCGTCTTTCCACGACGTGGCGCTCGCGATCTTCAAGTTCGGTCGTCAACAGTAGATTCAGATAACGCAGGTGCGTCAGGTTTTGCTTTCCACAGCGTTGTGCCAGGCTGGAAAACTCGGCTCCTACGCTTGGCAAGCGCAGTTGTTTGCAATGTTGCTGGATCAGTGCCTCTTCCAACTGCGCTTCGACGGCGGCCATTTCTTGGTTCATTGCGCCACCTCCTGACTGGCACGCAGAGCCAGAAGTTGATCATAAGAGCTTAGCGATGGCTGAGGTCTGTCATATTGCTCAAGCTCCTCTATGCGCAGGGCCTCGACTTTTTTATGCTCCAGTTGGCTCTCCTGCAACAGGTAGCGTACCGCCGCCGCATCCGTGCATCCCAACCACAGCGCCTTCTCAACCGCCTCTTTCAATCGTCCTTGTCCCAACTTTCGACCTAGCAACAACAACTCGATCATTTCCCTGGTGCCCTCTTGTTTGCCAAGCCGCGATTGCAGACTTTCCCAAAGACGGTCAAAACTCCCTGGCCAGCGCCCTTGATCTCGCCACTGTTTGAGCGCCGTCGAGTTGGCAAAGGCTCCAGGCTTTCTCTCCAACCAAGTGAGATAATCTTCCAGATTGAGAACCTGCTGGCTGCGCCCGTAACTGCGCTCGTGGCGCGAAACCATCCGACCCTGGTCGAAGATTTCTACCTGCGCGGGCAGCAGTCGCACTCGAACGCTCCTTCCAGCCGCCAGCGGCGTCGAGTAGAGGTTGGTGCGCACTTTCACACAGCCCTTGGCGTCGACTTTCGGGAAGCTGACTTCGGCAATCTCAAAGGGCTCATCGGGTAAGGCGAGCAAGTGTTGACGCTCGGCTTCCATGCCCACTCCCACCGCGACTTCTCGTTGTCCGATGAGGCGCTGCTGATCCATCTGACAGGCCTTCAACAATTGCTCATTGAGATCGGCAAAGTCTTTGGCCTTTGGCACCGGCACCAGATGGTTACGCCGGAAAAAGCCGACTTCGCCTTCGACGCCACCTTTCTCATTGCCACGAGCCGGATTACAAAACTGCGCTTCGAATCGGTAATGCGAGCGCAAGGCAATGAAGCGGATGTTCTCTTGGCGGGTGTGCCCGCGCAGAATCTTTTTGACTGCACTCCCCAGGTTGTCAAAGCGCAGGGTTTGGAAGACCCCGCCGAAATACGCAAAGGCCAGGAGATGAGCTTCAAAGAAAGCCTGTTGCGTGGCTCTCGGATAGGCGACATGAAAGGCGCCGCCAGAGGCCATGCTGCGCATCGAGAAAACCTGCACTTTGAGGCGTTGTCCATCAAGGTCAACAAAGCCCTCATACCAGTCCACCTGAGCTTCTTGTCCGAAACCGTAAGACTGCGGGATGAAGATCTCGCCTTTGATCAAACCGAGTTGTTGTTTTCTGAGGCGAACGTAGCGACGCACACTGGCTTCGCTGAGTTGGTTACGGGTCTCCTCGACGATGCGCACATAAATGCGATGCGCGGTATGACGCTGTTTGCGAGGCGCCTGTTTATCACTTTCCAAAATCTGGTCAATGAACTCTTTAACGGGTTCCAACTTTGGGCAAAAGCGTTGTGGGGATTTGCGCTCCGGGGGCAAGGCCTCTTTGAGTGCTTGACGAACCATTCGGCGATGAACGCCAAAGTGACGAGCCAACTCCCTGATCGAAGTCCCAGAAAACTCATGCTGACGTCTAATCTGTTCAAAAAGCTCCACCTTTTTTCTCCTTTCCATCCACCACCTCCGTTGTCGATCATTTCTAAATCGAGAAACAGAGTAGCGGTTTTAGGGTTGTAGGTGGGGCCAAATCAAATTATCAAATGGAGCCATTTCAAGTTATCAAAATCAACAGGCGCAGTGACCAATCAGATGCTTGCGCAGCTTGATACGACAATGCTCTTAAACGGTATCTATGCCCTGCGCTTGTCGGCGACCAATGCCAGCGGACAGACGACCTCGACGACCAATGCCGTCCTCGTCAGCGGACAGATGAA
>JANMSG010000262.1:0-10600 GCA_031389065.1 Acidobacteriota bacterium
GACGAACCGCGAAGACCACCGCGCGAACATCTACGCCGCGTCAAGTAAACCAGAAAGTATGAAGTATGAACGATGAACGATGAAGTATAGAAAAATAGTTCAGCGTTCAGCGTTCATACTTCATCGTTTAAGGGAGAAGAAATGTCTAACAAACCACCGAGACCGAAAAGTACAGAAGAAATATTGCGCGAAATGGAAGCGATGTCGGAAGGCAAAGGCTTGTCTTCGCCCTCTGCCGCATCGCACAAGAGCGGAGGCGGGTTGAAATCTTTGATGGATTTTTTCATCAAGGTTGTGCCCGATGAAGCCGAAGACGCGCCGCCACCGCCGCCCGATTTTACCAAGCCGCAACCGCAAGCTCCGCGCAACGCAGTGCCTACGGCTCCGCGTCCACAGCAACGGGTCGCTGATTTAGTCGCCGACGAGTCTGCCCCGACTTTCAAAGTGCCCAGCAAACCGGGAGATGATTTGTCGCAAAGACCTTTGGAGCAAATTTATAAAGACGCAAGCATCTCGAATACGCCTTGCAGCATTGATGAACTGGCAGCCTTGATGGAAAACCCTATGGTTGCTAATCAACCTGTGAGCGTCAAAATTATCGCCGTCAATTTAACGCTTTCCGCAAAAGGCATAGGCATAGACGTACCGATTGCCGACGCTGTGCGGCGCGACCGCGCTTTGGATGCCTATCAGGCGATGCTTTCCGAGCGTACCAATCAGGTGGAGCAACGCAACGCGGAAAAGATTCAGCAAATCACCACAGAGGCCGAAGAGTATTTGAAAAAGAAACAGGCGGAGATGGAAGCCTTACGCTCTGAAGCGACCGAGGCGAAACGCCAGTCCATAGATTTTTCGGTGCGCCGCGAAGCCGAAGAAAAACGCCTCGCCGATTTGATCAGCCCGTTTTTAGAAGGCAAACCCAATCCTGTCACCGTAGGCGATCAAGGCGGCAGCGAACCGAATCAGAGTTAGGAGCCGCTAAGATGAGTGCAAAGTAGATTTCTTGAAATCGCCTGGGAATCACAATGAACAAATCTTCCCATCAATCGAATAAGCCTATCAGAGTTTTCTCAGTACTGGTTTTACAAGAGGAATCCCCAAACAGAATGTTCTTCACATCTCATGGGCGTTCGATGGCCATATTTGGTTTCATAGCAGGGTTTCTCGTAATCGGGATGATGATCTTTATCGTGACGCGCATGGATGCAGGATGGTTTCCGGTCATCTGTTTTGGCATCCTTTCTTTTATATTTTTTGCTGTTGGATATAAGAGCTACTTCACAAAGCAATCCTTGGAGTTGAATAGGGAGTCGCAGACAGTAAGGTTTGTTTATTCGGCACCGGGGGATTCGTTTGAATGGACGAAATCCTTTTCGGAATTCAAGATGATTCTCCTCTTACATCATTATTCTGCGGGGGGGAAATCTACCCTGCAAGTAGAATTAGTTCCTCAAGAAGGAGAGACTATTCATTTGGGGTATAGTATAGCTGGCACCGTGAGCGAATCTTCAGCAAAGGAGCTAGCACAAAAATTAAGCGAGTTTACAGGTGTTGAGGTCAAGCGAAAAGATTGGATGCTTGGCTGACAGTATTACTGGATAAGGTAGCGCCCGAACAGCCTGTTGATGCTCAATGAAGAGGAGACAGAGATTGTCTATGCAATTGTCGTATGCTCAAATTCCTCGTCGTCCTGTGAATCTTATGGATATTCAAGAGGTGTTTCGCTTTGTCGCGCCACGTGTGCGTGAGGCGGCAATCAAAACCGCCGAGCAGTTGCATCATCTTGGCATTCGCTATGCCGTAGCCGGGGGCTTGGCAGTCGGCGCTCATGGCTACATTCGAGCCACGACCGCTGTAGATTTTCTGGTCGGAGAAGAAGCGTTTGAACATCATGGGTTACTCGTGGCTTTCAAAGCTGGTGTTCCCATCGAAGTGGATGGGGTACGCATAGATTACCTGTCGGTCGCCTCGCTTGGTCAGCAATTGGAAGAGGTGCTTGACCATCCTCCTATGAATGAAGGTCTGGCTATCGTACCGATTGAAGTTCTCATTTACATGAAACTCGCGGCAAAACGACGCAAAGATTTGGTGGATGTCATCGAACTTGTCAAAGTCGGCGCGGATGTGAAGCGGGTGCAGGATTACTTGCGGCAATATGCCAGTGATCTGCTTCCCTTGTTTGAAGAGTTGGTCAACGAAGCCCTTGGCGAATGATACTTTGAAGACGTTGTTTAGGATGCAGGATGATTCAGTTCTCGCCGATGAAGTGAAATGTCCTCGAAGCAGAAGTCAAGATAGAACGCGGATTGGGCGGATGAGGCGGATCAACGGCGAAGTGAATCCGCTTAATCCGCCCAATCCGCGTTCTATCAGAAAATGAAATTGGAACTTATTCGCTTTAGTGGCGAGAACCCAATGCCTTTGTTTGGCGTGCAGAGCGTTCTGATTGTCAACTTTGTTTATCTTGAATTCAATTCTGAAAGAGCATAGACTCCACAAGGTCTTTTGATTCTATCCAAATCTCAACAAGATAGTTTTCAGGCTGTCGTGCAACTGAAAACGCTTTGCTGTCGAAGCAAACTATGGAGCCTTACCCATGAAAAGATTTTTCGCCTTAGCAATTATCATCCTCGCATTCTGTACGCTTGGCATCAGTTGGTCAGGTTCGAAGAGGTCGCAAAGCGCGCCGCCAACTTTCAGCAATGAAGTCGTGCGCATCTTTCAACAGAACTGTCAGTCCTGCCATCATCCCGGCGACATCGCGCCGTTCTCTTTGATGACCTATCGTGAGGCTCGCCCCTGGGCACGTTCGATTCAAGAACATGTCGTCCTGCGACAGATGCCACCTTGGAAAGCCAGTCCGAATTGCGGCGATTTTAAAGATGAGCGGCGCTTAACCGATAATGAAATTTCAACCATCTCGCAATGGGTGGATGCAGGTTCACCCGAAGGCGATACGGCACAGCTACCCGAGCCTTTGAGCTTTTCAGGCGAATGGACGCTCGGCGAACCTGATCTGGTTTTGCAGCCCGATGAAGACTATACGGTGCAGCCGGGTAAAGACATTTATCGTTGCTTCACGATGCCTGCGAATTTGCGCGGCGACCGCTTTATTCAAGCGGTTGACATCAAACCAGGCAATCGCAATGTTGTTCATCATGTCATTCTCTACTTGGACGAATCGGGCGTCTCTGTTGACCTGGACGCCAGAGACCCTGGACCCGGATACACCTCATTTGGCGGACCCGGTTTTACCACCACGGGAACGCTCGGAGGATGGGCGCCTGGCGAACGTGGCCGTTTCGTGCCCGAAGGAGTTGCCTGGAAAATCAAAGCGGGGTCTCGCGTCGTCGCGCAGGTGCACTATCATCCGCGTGGCGACACGGTTGAAAAAGATCGCACCCAAATCGGTCTCTACTTTTCGCGCCAGCCGGTCAAAAAAGAGTTAGGCGTCATACCGCTTGTCAACACCAATTTCACGATCCCCGCGGGCAATCCGAATTATCAAGTCAATGCCGCGTTCCCTGTGCCGCCGGGTCTGGACGCCCATGCCATAGGCATAGCGCCGCATATGCACCTGCTCGGTAAAAAGATGAAAGTCGAATCGCGCTCGACCAGCAAAACCGATTGTCTGATTGATATTCAGGATTGGAATTTCAACTGGCAAGGCGTCTATTACTTCAAAGATTCTGTGCCTTTGAAAGCGCTTTCGGTTTTGACTCTGAACGCAAGTTTCGACAACTCGTCAAACAACCCTTACAACCCGAATGACCCGCCGAAAGCGGTCAGGTGGGGCGAACAAACCACCGATGAAATGTGCATAGCGTTTATTCTGTACACTCTGGATGCGGAAAATCTTGCGCCCTCAGCGCCTGTCATCACAGAGATTTCGATAGAATCAGACGGTCGTTTGCTGGTGCTTGGCAGAGGCTTTTTGACCGGAGGAGACATTGAAATCAACGGCGTCAGAGTCAAAGATTCGCGCAATCACAAGAAAGCCAAGAAAGCCAGCAAACAATTATTTTCAGGCGAAGACTGGAAAGCGTTGTTGGCATCGGGAACCCCTGCAACCATCAAGGTGTTGAACACGGATGGCGTGCGCTCGGCAGGCGTGTCGTTCACGCGATGAGAGGATTTTTGTTGGGAAAGCATCTTACACCGAACTGTAAAACCAAATAAGAATCCTGTGTTTAGAGGCGGACCGCAGACCGCCGAGGAGTAGTGGTATGCTTCTACACTCAACTCACTATCTTTTGCAGCAGGGTATTACCTTCCCAAAACCCCTAAGATGACTTTTCTGTGGTCGCCCTCCTGTTGGTATTCTCTATTCCATAAACTTTTTAGAAACAATTGTTTAGCCTTCCGAAAGCGAGTTTGAGCGCGGTCTTCTCGCAGTTTACTCAAGCCACCTCAAGATTTACTCAAGTCTTGTGATCAACCCTTCAAATATGCCTCAAGGATTCTTCAATACAAGCCAGCTATCTTTAGCCTGTCAATCAGCGGATTTCTTTCGAGCCTAACCTCTTTCATTTCTTTGTGACTTGAAAAGCCAGCCGAAAGTGCAGACGCAAAAAATAATTCAAGGAGAAAAGAGAATGAAAAGCCTTACGGATACTGCCAAAGATTTCAGGCATCTGGGAAACATGAAACGATTCAAATATTCACCTGCTTTAGCTGTTGCGTTTGTACTGCTCGCAGCAATTGCGATGCTTATGTTCATCAATTTGCTGCCGACGACGAGCGCCAGTGGCATCGCGCGCTCCGTCATCATCGAATTGCGCGACGACCCCGGAGCCGTCTGGAAAGCCAGAACGGAAAAAGCCGGTGGACAGGTTTCTGCACAGGATTTACAAGCATATCGCGATACCTTGAAAGGTAAACAAGACCAGTTATTATCCGCATTACAGGTAAGCGGTATCAGTTATCAAATTGATGGTGTGGACATTCAAGGCTACGATGGTGCGACTGTTGGTCGTGCCGATTTTCGTTTTACATTGGTCTTAAACGGCATCACGCTGAAAGTTCCTGCCTCAGCCATTCCAGTGATTGAAGCGATGCCCCAAGTCAGCCGCGTCAGCAATAACAGCAATTTCCGCATCCTGCTCGACAAGAGCGTTCCCTATATCAACGCTCCCGCAAGCTATGGGCAATTTGCCGAACTGACGCCGTTCGATAATTTCCGCGAAGGCTATGAAGGACAGGGCATTAACATTGCCGTGCTCGACACAGGCATAGATTGGACACATCCAATGTTTGGCGGCGACCCTACACCTCCGCGTCTGGGAATTTTGCCGCCAACTGCCGCTACCAATTCAAATCAAAAAGTTGTGTACTACCTCTCCTTCACAGGCGGTTTGTTAGATGATTTCGGACATGGCTCGCACGCTTCGGCTGACGCGGCAGGCTACCTGGGAATGGCGCCCGGTGCAGATGGCATCCCCGGAACGGCTGATGATCGTCGCATGCACGGGGTGGCGCCGCAAGCCCGTTTAATGGGTTACAAAGTTTGCACAGGCAGCGGCAATTGCGTCAGCGCTTCGACAATTCTCGCGATTGAAGATTCTGTGTCTCCTGTGACTTTAACTTTGCAACCGAAACCAATTGCCCACGTCATCAACCTGAGTTTAGGCGGGGCTGGTGGCCCTGATGATGCGACCGCAGTTGCCGCCAGCAACGCCGCGCTTTTGGGCACAACGGTTGTTGCATCAGCAGGCAATTCAGGACCGGGCGAAAGCACCGTCGGTTCACCTGCGGCAGGTCGCCACGTCATCGCTGTTGGCGCAACGACGCATCCGGGTGCTGCCAATGCGAACTGGTCTATTGATGTTTTGGCAGCCAATGCGGTTCCGCAAAACGCCGTCGGCGCAATCACTCCTGCCAATCAACTGCCGGCGGCAAATGGTTTCGACCGTCTGAAACTTTACCCGATGGCTGGCACACCGAACCCCGCAGCCGGTTCCATTGCGCAACGCTATGTGTTTATCAACGATCTGGTGAATACTCCGTATCCGGCGAATGTGCGTGGACGCATTGCTCTGGTTAAAGAATCGGGGCTTGCCTCTGCGACCTTCTTTGATATTTCCAACAACGCAGCCTTAGCAGGCGCAGTCGGTTGCGTTCTGATCAGCACAACTACAAACCCGACGGCTGTCGCGGGCACAATTCCTTCGGCTATCATCTCAACTGCTGATGGCGAAGTTCTCATTGACGCCCTGTTAGCCAATGACAATAACGCTGTTGACCCGCCGCATGGCACGATTTCCGAATTTCCGATTCGCTTGAATCCTTTTTTGACGAACACCTTTGTTGGCGAAACCGCAGGCTTCAGCTCGCGCGGTCCTGTGCAAGGTTTAGGGCAAGTTAAGCCCGACGTGACAGCTCCCGGTGTCAATGTCGTTGCAGCAACGGCTCGTGTCGGCGGCGCAACGCAAGGCGGCGGCACCATGTTTAACCCGACAGGTTACATTGCAGCAAGCGGCACCAGTTTTTCGGGTCCGCAAACGGCCGGAGCCGTTGCCCTCATCAAGCAGGCACATTTGAGTTGGACGCCGGATATGATTCGCGCCGCCTTAATCAACACGGCAACCAATCTTCGTACAGGTACAGGCGTGCCAAAAGCTGACAGCAATGCCGATTCGGTCAATGAGCAGGGCGGCGGTTTGATTGATGTCACCGCAGCGATTCGCACGAAAGCCTTAATGGGCATTGAAGGCGATGGCATCATCGAACCTGCGCTGCTTGCCAGCCACTCTTTCGGTGAAACACCGATATTGAACAATCGCATCGTCAACACGAGACAAGTGACGTTGACGATTCAAGACGTTTCCGGTCAAGGCGGAACCTACAATCTTTCAACTGTCAACAATCGCTCCACAGATCTTGCAGGTGTAACGACAGCGGTCAGCCCCTCAAGCGTTGCCGTTTCCGCCAATGGCAGTGTCACTTTTACGGCAACGATTACGGTGGACGGAGATGTTTTGCGCGATACCACACCGACACAATTTCAATGGTATGTAGTTGCGCAACACGCCGGGAGCGGCGAAAAATTGCGAGCGCCAATGTATATGCAGGCGACAGCGACACTGCCTTCGGATGCCATCTCCTCGTCACAAACCACCACCTACACGGGAACCGTTCTCGCAGGTGATGGAGGCGTGCAACGCGACAACGACATCTATGTTGCAGAAAATGCTACCTACGTGAACGTGCCGTTTGCCGTAGGCGCAGCTACCTTGAAACTTGATGCGACGCTTTCGTGGAGTTACACCGAAGTACCTGGCGCAGGTCTAGGTCTCCCTGATCTGGACTTTCTGCTCTATGACCCGAATGGCAATCAAATCGGCAGTTCCGGCAACGGCAGCGGTCCCGAACATATTGCTGTCAACACGACCATACCCGGAACTTATGTTTATCGCGTCTACGGCTGGGCAAATGGTCCGACGGATTTCACTATATCGAGCACGCAATTGATGGGCGGGGCACCGCCTGTGGTGCAGCCTTTCGCTGCCGATTTGACGATTGGCAGTCAACGCTTTGATTTCGATGGCAGCTACGTGGTGAACTGGCAGCCGCAAGGCAGCGTCTTGAATTACGAAGTCGAGGAATCCACCGATGGCAACAACTGGAATGTTGTCAGCACCGTTGACGGCAACACGACCAGCGTTTCGCTGACCAATGTATCGGAAGGCACGCACAGCTATCGTGTGCGTTCGATAACACCCGGACGCATAGGTAAATACGTAACGATTCCGAGCAACGTCGAAAGCCTCACGGTTTCGCGCCGCTCAGAAGTTGATGCCACACAATCCATTACTGCCATCAATCGCAGCATAGCGTTTCCGGCAGGCGCTACGGAACTGGTCACGGCGCTCAAGAATCAATCGAGCACAGTGTTTGTCCCGTACATTCGTTTTGAAATCATTGCAATTCAATCAACTGGCAACACGGTTCGCGTCGCCAACGCAGACAACAGCGGCGATGGAGTGAGCACGCCTGCGGTATTCGATTACTCGCAACTGTTTGGCGCAGACCTTGTGGCAAACGAGGAGAGCGGCAATCGAACCCTGCGATTTACCAACCCGAACACCTCGCTATTCACCTTCACGGCGCGAGTCAAGGCTTACGTTTTGACAGGCGGGGCGGGCAGCCAAGGAGCGGGCGGATCTTCTGGTGGCAGTTCGGCTGGAAGCGGTTCTTCAAGCAGCGGTGGTTCCGGAACGGCGTCAAATGGTTCGCGTCTTTTACGCTTCACGGTCAATCCGTTGACTGGTTTGGTTTCAGTGCAATTGCTATAAAAGAAGTGAAATGAAAAAGGCGGCGAGTGAATTTATTATTCACTCGCCGCCTTTTTCATTTGCTTGAGCGCGAGCTTGCCAAACTCACGGCGATTTGTGCGGCAATCGAAGCATTGTTGACTAACAATGCGCGGTTGGCGATTAAAGATTTCCCCGCGGTTATCTCTTTCATCTGTGAAAGCAGAAACGGCGTCACCGCTTTGCCGCGAATGTTTTGTTGTTCGGCTAACTCTATTGCTTCTGCTGTTGCGCGTTCAATTTCATCACTGGCAATCTCGAACTCTTCCGGCACAGGCACGCACACCAGCACCGCAGAAGTCGAACCGCTCTGCCAATGATGCAAAGCTAACTCTGCCGCTTCACTCGCCGATTGCACAACAAGATCAACCGGCAAACCGCTTGAGCGAGAATAAAACGCCGGGAAGTTTTCGGTCTGGAAGCCTACGACGGGCACGCCGAAGGTTTCGAGTTGTTCGAGAGTCTTTGGTAAATCAAGAATCGCTTTTGCGCCGGCGCAGACACAGACCATCGGAATCTCGGCAAGCGCCGTTAGATCGGCAGAGATGTCAAAGGAAAGGCTTGCGCCGCGATGCACGCCGCCTATGCCGCCGGTTGCAAAAACTTTCAATCCGGCAAGCTTTGCGATTCGCATCGTCCCGGCAACGGTTGTCGCTCCCCATAGACGTTTCAGCATCACGCCCGCCAGGTTGTTCCATCCGACTTTTTCTATTTTGCTGCCGTCTCGCGCCAATCCCCTGGCGAAAAGCTGCAATTCGTCAACGCTTAAACCGACGGTAGGCATTCCGTCAATGATGCCTATGGTTGCGGCCAGGGCTCCCGCGTCTTTGACAGCTTGCTCGCATCGTTGGGCGACCTCCAGGTTGAGCGGATAGGGCAAACCGTGGGCGATGACAGTTGATTCAAGGGCAACAACTGCATCGTCATTTGAAATGGCTTGTGCGATGAATACAGGAATTTTTACGCTCTGATTTGTCATTCGTTATTAGTGACTTGTTTTTTATTAATCAAGAAGTAACAAATAGCAAAGAACCAATAACAAAGTCCAACTGACAACCGGCAATGAGATTCGTTATACTTTGGCGCGCAGAAAATTTCTTTGACGGGAGCTGAACACAAATGGCAATGAAAGATGTCATATCGGTTATTCTAGGTGGTGGAGTAGGTCAAAGACTTTATCCTCTTACAAAATTGAGAGCCAAACCCGCCGTTCCACTTGGCGGCAAATACAGATTAATTGATATACCGGTTTCCAATTGCATTAACTCAGACCTTTTAAAAATATTCATCCTGACGCAATACAACTCTGCTTCGCTCAATCGCCACATTTCGCGCACCTATCGCTTCAGCCGCTTCACCAACGGCTTTGTTGAAGTTCTGGCAGCCGAAATCACGCCATCAAGCCCCGATTGGTTTCAAGGTACTGCCGACGCCGTCCGACAATGTTTCCATCACCTGCAAGATTATTCGGACGACACGGTTTTGGTGCTCTCAGGCGATCATCTCTATCGCATGGACTATCGTAAATTCATAGATAGACACTTTGAAACGAACGCCGATTTAACCATCTCGGTGACGGCGGCGCGAACCGAAGACGCCTCGGAATTTGGATTGCTCAAGACCGATGACAACGGGCGCGTTCTGGAATTCAGCGAAAAACCCACAGGCGAGGCGCTGGAAAATATGCGTGTGGATACGACGAAACTCGGGTTGAACGCCGAAGAAGCGCAACGGCGACCCTTCCTTGCCTCCATGGGAATCTACGTGTTTCGCAAAGAGGTATTGAGCGATTTACTCCTGAAGCAAATGCCGGAAGCGATAGATTTCGGCAAAGAGATCATTCCCGAAGCGCTCTCGCGGTACAACGTCCAGGCTTATCTGTTCGATGGGTATTGGGAAGACATCGGATCCATCAGCTCTTTTTACAGAGCCAATCTGGATATGACTCTGCCTCTGCCGCCGTTCAATGCGTTCGACGCCGAAGCGCCTATGTACACACGCCCGCGTTTCCTGCCGGGCTCAAAAGTCCTGGATTGTCAGGTGCACAACAGCATCATTACGGAAGGCTGTATTTTGAACGGCGCGACGATCAGAAATTCAGTGATCGGAATTCGCAGCCGCGTAGAGCACGGCTCGCAACTGGAAGGCGTGTTGATGATGGGGGCGGATTATTATCAAGCGCTTGAGACCCTGCAAACGGACATCAACGCGGGGATGCCGCGAGTCGGCGTCGGGCAAAATTGCTTCATACGCAAAGCCATCATAGACAAGAATGCGCGCATCGGTTC
>JANMSG010000273.1:0-1576 GCA_031389065.1 Acidobacteriota bacterium
CATTTTACGAAGCATTTTATCTTGACCCACACAGCTGTTCCTTTGAAACTGAACTAACTTTCCTTTTGCAACATTATCATGCAATAAAAATAGCTTCTAAGAGCTCTCGCGTAGTCTGCGATTTTTCATTATTACTGGATGTGGCATACGCGGATGTGAATCTAACAGGAAACCGGCACCGAATATTCTTAGAGGTAGTAGAGGAAATACAACAAGAACTAGGGCCAGCCCAACATATCGTCTACCTAAAATGCCCTGAAGAAATACTTCTTAAAAGGATTATAGCTAGAAGCAGAGAAGCAGAAACCTCAATAACCATTGACTACTTGAGAGTACTTTCCGAGGCTCTCGATACAAGGATTTCTTCCATTTCTTCGCAGACCAATGTACGTACGATCAGGAGTGATCAAGTTGACTTTAGAACCGGCATTGACAGTCTCTCAGAACTCACAGGGCTCTAATGTTTGTTTGAGGCGTTTTAAAACTGAGCTCTATTGAATGGAAATATTCCAAAAGATTTTCCCCTCACCCAACCCCCTGCAACAAATCAAAAACCACCCGAGCAAATCCGGCAGCCTTCCTCGAATCACTCAATAACTGCATCATCTGGTTTTGGTGCGCCTCGCTGCTATCAAGCACGGCGTCATCAACCGCCTTGGGGAAATCGCCAAGCATCGCTTGTTTCGGCGTGTTATTGGCAAGCTGCGTCATTACCGCTATATTTTCCTTGATTTTATCTCTGATAGTATAGGCGTAGTTTACCAGGTCAAGTTCGGTCAGTTGGTCGGTGACGAAAAGTTCATTTAAGCGGGTAATTATCTGCGAAAGAAATTCTTCTTTTCTGTCTTTGGGCTTTGCCGTCCCTAAGCCTTCGCTTGGATGCAGTTTGTGTTCATCGTCGCTTTGCAATTTCAAGCTCTGCTGGCGAATTTTTGAAAGTCGGTAATGACTCAACACCACATTATTCAAATCCACATCATCTTCATCGATCATCGATTCGCGCAACATGGGTCGCAGATTGCGGGCATACAAAGAGAGCTTCTCTAAATCCTTGTCGTTGTAGTTAACAATCTGTGACATAAATTCATAAAAGCGCACGAAGGTGCCCAGGTCCTTCTTGAAAATCTCCAGGGCATCTTTTTCCTTCTTGCAATCCTTAAAACTGTTCTCGGCATTCGCAATCAGCACCGGATCTCTGGTTCTCTTAGTCCGCTCAAAAATACTTTTGGCTTCTTTATAAGCCTCCATTGCCGATTTATAGCGAATCTTCCACCGCTCCACCGCTGGTTTGCAGATATTGGCAATTGCCGCGCTGCTTTTGCTCTTTTGAAAAAACGCCTCGCAAAACTGTTCAACTTCATGCCAAAGGAAAATCCCGGCAGCACGCAATTTTTCAAAGAGTTCAAAAATTAGATCAGGATCGGATACATCGGCGAGTTCTGCGGTTTGGTAATACGGCAGGAAGGCGTCAAGAATGTCCTGGGATTCATTAAAAAAATCAAGGATGAAGGTGCCACTGTCGGCTTTTCCGAGATAGGTTCGGTTCAAGCGGGAAAGGGTTTGCACACACTCCACG
>JANMSG010000309.1:0-10862 GCA_031389065.1 Acidobacteriota bacterium
TCTCTTTTTTGATCACCGACGAAACGACAAACTTTTGTTTCTTGATGTCCTTCAAAAGTTCGCCAGCCTGCGCTTCATCTTTGATATGAATTTCGTTTTTCTTCACGCCATAATCGGCAATGACTCCGTCGGTTGACGAAGGGTTGAAATCTGTGGTCTTTACCGTCTTCTCATCAATGCGAATCAAACGCGCATCGAAATCGGGCGGAAGATTCGCCCCTAAGTTGGCAGTCAACGTCCAATATTCTGTTGCAATGAAAGCAAGTATCTCACGCTCTCGTTCAACGACCAAGCGCAGAGCTACAGATTGTACGCGACCGGCAGACAACCCTCGACGCACTTTGTCCCAAAGCAGTGGCGAGACCTGATAACCAACGATACGGTCGAGCAAACGGCGAGCCTGTTGCGAGTCAACCAGGTTTTGGTCAATGTCCTTCGGATTGTTGAAAGATTCTTTAATGGCATTTTTGGTGATTTCGTTGAACAGAACGCGGCGCACGATTTTTTTACTTTTGCCGCGACCTTCCAATTCTTCCTTGATGTGCCAACCGATGGCTTCACCTTCGCGGTCAGGGTCGGTTGCGATGTAGATTGTGTCCACATCTTTGGCTGCGGCTTTCAACTCTTTAATGACCTTTGTCTTACCGGGAATGATTTCATAAGTTGGCTCAAAGTTGTTATTGAAATCTATGCCGATGCCTTTTTTTGGCAAGTCTTTGACATGACCGACGGAGGCAAGGACGATGTAGCCTGAGCCTAAATATTTGTTAATGATTTTCGCTTTCGATGGAGATTCCACTATTACTAATGATTTTGCCATATTATTAATACTCTTTTTTATTCATGCGTTTTTCTTTTCGATTTTGCAAGTGCTGGAATTTACGCTTGCTTCTAACCTGTGTCAAGCGAGCAAGCTGAAGGACGGCTGAGTCTGGCGATTGCAAAACATTTCAACAACATTTCGGCGAAGTCAGTTGATGAAAGCAAATGCCTTACAAATGTTCATCATATTTTATATCAAATTGTAGTAATAAGAAGGCATAAGACATGGATAAGCTATTTGTCTGACAATCCATGTGATGCTATGTTTACAATCAGAAAAGGTGCTGGAATGGTAGAGCAAATCGAAAATGACCAACAACTGGTGGAAAACCTCGAATGCGAGTTTATCGCTTCCTGCTTGAGAGGCGATATTGAGAAGCTTGATAAGATCCTGGCAGAACGCTTCATCTTTACAGACCCCAACGGTGTACTGATGACCAAGGCAGAGTGGTTGGGTAGTATGAAATCCGGTGAATTTGTTTTTGAATCCCTAACCATAAGCGAGCTTAAAGTTCAGGTGTCTAACCATATTGCGTCGGCAAAAGCTGAAGTAAACGTGCAGGCAAAATCTAAGAAAGCTGATTATCACGGAGTCTACTCTGCTTTGGATATTTATGAAAAAAGTGAAGGAAAATGGCAGCTCATCTTGTCAACGGCGAATCAATTAATCGCTCATTCTTAAAAGGAGATTGAAACGTTCCTAACAAAATCGCCTCTCGAAATCGGTAGATTTTCGCTTGATGATATGCGAAAGATTTTCCACATTCCGCCGGGGTCTTTTGTCCCGTACCTTTGCCTTTGTATCTTTTAAACTTCCTCGTCATCGGGTAACGACTTGCCAGACTCGAAGGGTTTGCCAGACTATATTCAAATTATGTCACAAATTTATGGAGTCCTGCCGGTACTGGAAGCCTTGCGCGCCAGCAACAGGCATATCGAGCGCATCATCATCTCTGATTCGGCGCGGCACGAACGCCTGCGCGAAGTCACAGAGGCAGCGCGAAGCGCCAACATTCCGGTGCGCCGCGAACCACGCGCCGCGCTGGATCGCGCAAGCA
Source organism: Acidobacteriota bacterium (assembly GCA_031389065.1). Taxonomy (GTDB): domain Bacteria; phylum Acidobacteriota; class Blastocatellia; order UBA7656; family UBA7656; genus JACQDB01. Next base: position 1,881 of record JANMSG010000309.1, read on the forward strand.
ACAACGCGAATCATCAAGGCGTGATGGCTGTCGTCGCCGCTGCAAAGTATGCAGATGCAGACACGATTCTCGAATCCATTTCTCCTGACACCTTGTTGATCCTTCTCGACGGGGTGGAAGACACGCACAACCTGGGCGCGATTATTCGCACAGCCGAATGCGCCGGGGCAACGGCGATTATCGTTCCCGAACGTCGCGCCGCCCATCTGACGGAAGTGGTAGCCAAAGCCTCTGCAGGGGCGATTGAATATATGCCTGTGGCTCGCGTGACCAATCTTGCTTCCTTTATCGAGCAATTGAAGAGGCGCAATGTCTGGGTCGTTGGTTTAGATGCAAAGGGCAAGATGAATTATGACCAGTACGATTACAAAGGCGCGACGGCTTTAGTCTTTGGCAGCGAAGGCGCGGGCTTGCATCGTCTGGTGCGCGAACGATGCGATACCATCGTTTCGATTCCGATGCGCGGGAAAATCACTTCATTGAATGTCTCTGTAACCGTCGGCGTGGTTTTGTTTGAAGCGATGCGCCAAAGAACAAAATAGCTTATCCTCGAACCAACCTCACAGAAACATACAAAATGGCGATCGCAAGTAATGTAGCCAGCGCTGCCGCAATCGAGCCTGCGCGATTGTGCGGAGGGTTTCCGGTCTTACCTCCGTGTTTCTTGGCAGCCGCAAGGCTCGTGATGTCGTGATAAAGCATCAAGGCAATCATCAAAACTACGAGCAGAATCTTCCAGGCGAGCCATTTCGCAATAAAGCCGTCAACTTTCGACGGGTCAAACGCCTCGCCATTGAAAAGCTGTTCAATTCTGATGGGCGATACGCGAAAGTATAGATTCCCTATACCTGTAAGAATCAACACTACGATTGAAGCCCAGCCGATTTTTCTGAAGCGGCGAGCCAGTCCACGAATGATTCCTTGGCGCTCTTCGCCCTGCTTTGTGAGCGCGAATGGAATGACAATGGCGCTCGTATAGATCAAGCCGCCCACCCAGATCGTCGCCATCAAGATATGAATCCAGACATTCAGATGGTACATAAACGGCATTCCTCGTTCCAAGTTGAAAAATTGCTTCGTTTTGTTGATGTAATAGAGCGAAGAAGCTTATCAAACCGATTCAAAATCGCAAATCTCTGGTTAGGTTCGCGATAAATAAAACTATTGCCTGCTTTACCCGCCTTTGTTACTTTGTTGAAAGTTTCAAGGCTTTTTCAATTATTCATGTTGCCCTTATTGATGCGTTGCCCCTTACAAATTCGATTCATTCATGCGAGGCTTCTATGCTGCCTTTAGATCTACTTCTCTATCTTCTATTTATTGCCGTCGCCATTTTTCAAGGACTCTTTACCCACATACCTCTGGGAAATGAAAATTCAAATGTTAGACGACTCCCTTGGGTTACATTCTCTATCATCATTCTGAATGTTCTTATTTTCCTTGGAACGCTGCCGATTGTCTCCAAACAAGAAGGTCAACTTCTCGAAAAAAGAATAGCGCTACTAGAATTCTTAGAATTGAATCCCGCCTTGCAATTCGATAAGGCTGTGCGCCAAAAACTCGTAGATGAAGGCATCGTTACGGAAGCCCAATGGGTTGCTTTTGACACAGAAGTGAGCGGAACTGAAGGTATCGCCGAGCATTTCAGAGATATGATGAGCGAGAGCCAGGTTGCTGTACTTCGAGCCGAACTCGATTTTAAAATCACAGATTTTAAGGCGACAATCGAAACCCATGTTTATAATCAATACGGGCTCGCACCGAACGGCAAATGGAAGTTTCATCAACTCATCACCAGTCTTTTTATGCACGGAGGATGGCTTCACCTGCTTGGCAATATGATATTTTTCTTTGCCGTTGGCTTCAGTCTTGAAGATCGTTGGGGGCGCGGTACGTTTTTAGGATTTTACGTAGCCGCAGGAATTGTCGCCTGCTTACCCAGTGTGATCAGTCCACTTTCAGTACCACTGGTTGGCGCGTCAGGAGCAATTAGCGGAGCGATGGGCGCTTTTTTAATCAGAATGCCAAAAACCAAGATCAAAATTGGTTGGGCATTCATGCCATTTTCAGTGGTTGGTCTCATCCTGACGATTTCTAGAAAACTTTACGGAATCGTCAATATTCCTTCTTACGTCTATATACCCTATTACTTTCTCGTACAGGTACTGATCTGGTGGGTGTTGCGAAAGGTTGGCGCGGTTGACGGCGTCGCCTATTCAGCGCATTTCGCAGGTGCTGCTTTCGGAATTGCTTTTGCTCTCCTCATGAAAGCCTCAAAGATCGAAGAGAAATTTATAAATACGCGAATCGAAAGCAAGGTCGCTTTCAACGCATCGCCCGTTGTCACAGAGGCTTTTGAGTTGATGGACAAAGGCGACTTCGCAATGGCCGGACAAAAGCTGCAATCGCACTTGATGGTTTTACCCAATGATGTGGGTGCGTTGATGGCTTTGATACAGGTTTATCAATATGAAGGAAATCTGGGGCAAGTCAATTCGCTGTATGCCAGAGTGATTCGGAAGCACCTGTCTGAAGGAGATAAAGAAGCGGCGCTTTACGCTTACGACAGTCTGTTGTCATCTTACCCTGAAGATCAAATCGGTGTGAAACTTCCCGTACGCGATTGGATAATGATTTGTCAGTACGTGCGCGACATGGGAATGAATCGTGAAGCGGCTGTTGAATTCGAGCGCCTGGCAAGGTCTTGTTCGCAAGACCCTCTGGCTGCGAGAGCCTGTCTGGAAGGCGGCGAAACCGCGTTATTAGCAAATGACGAGATGCTGGCAATGAGGCTGTTTGAGATGGCTTTAGCGATGAACCCGACCGATGTATATCAGAGTCGCGCACGAATAGGCATTGAAAAGTGTGTTGCACTTGGGGGGCGCCCGCAAGGAATATATTAACCTTCTTATTTAAGCCTCGAATAATTACAGCAATACTTCGGACAGTGTTTTTATCAGTTGCCACGTGCTTTAGCTCGTGGACAGGCAATTGAATAATGGCAAGGCTTTAGCCGAACTCATGAGAATAAGTGCAGTCAAAATCGCCTTAGCTAAAGCTGATTCGGAAAGAGTTCTTTTTACATTTGGCTAAAGCCGGATAGTTCAAGATTGAGACTTCCACGCGCTAAAGCACGTGGCAATTTATATTTTTTATTCTAAAAATGTCCTGATGTCTGGACACTTTTTGAAAATGTGTTGAAAAGCGCCGAAGGTGCGAAATTCAACAGCCCAGCGCCTCGCGCTGGGTCACCAATTCGATGGTTTTTCCAAGCCCTGAAAGGGCGAAACACTTGATTTCGCCATTTCAGGGCTTGAGACTTAACTCGGCGGATTCACCCAGCGCGATGCGCTGGGCTATCGAATAACGCTCTTTCAGAGCTCAATCAATCTGACAAATAAATTGTGTCCAGACATCAGAAAAATGTCCGAAATATTGTTATAGAGTTCAGCTTTGGGCTGCATGTACCAGTCAATAAATATAGATATTTTTCTATTCAAACCCTTCAAAAAAGATATTCGTTTACGCAGCAGATTCCCACACATCACAATCAATCCATTGATCCCAATCCAGGGCGCTCTTAAGCCCTTAACCCAAAGTTTTTGAGTAGCTCAATAAAGGTAAGTTCGAGGCTGTGATTCGCTTTGCCTTTTGCCTTTTACTTTTGCCTTCCTGCTTCCCTCTTTTGAATCTCTCTGCATAAAAGTTTGCCAGAGAATATTTTTTCTTTGACAAAGAACTATTTCTAAGTAATATATTGCTATGCAACACATAGAATCTCGAATGCTTGATCGCGAATTGAAGAAAGGGAGCGCCGAATTGCTCATCCTTTCCCTGATTGAAACCAGAGCCCGCCATGGCTACGAAATCAGCAAACTGATCGAATCGCGCTCCGAAGGTGTGCTGAGTTTCACCGTCTCTTCGCTTTACCCTTTGCTCTACCGCTTAGAGAAACGCGGCTGGATTGAGGGGAGATGGGTAGAAAAAGCCGGTCAGCGGCGCAGGCGTTATTACAAATTGACGCCTGCTGGTAAGAAAGTTTTGAAAGCCCAGCGCAGTGGCTGGCAATCGTTTGTCGAAGCCATCAATCGCATCACGGATATTGAAAATGCCTGATTGGAAGGACGAAATCAGAAAGCAGTTGGCTTCCTTGAAGCTTGAGGCAACCCGCGAAGCGGAGATTGTCGAGGAGATGGCGCAGCATCTCGAAGACCGCTACCGGGAATTGCTCTCTGGCGGCGCGACTCAAGAAGAAGCCTGTCGCATAGCCCTAGCTGATCTTAGGGACAGAGGTCTGCTTCAGCAGGAACTGCGGCGCATCGAGCAACAAATCAAACAGGAACCTATCATTTTCGGAACCAATTGGAGGAAAAATATGATTGCAGATTTCTGGCAAGACTTGCGCTACGGGGCGCGGATGCTCCGCAAGAATCCCGGCTTCACCCTGATTGCCGTCGTCACCTTGGCTTTAGGGATCGGCGCCAATACCGCCATTTTCAGTGTTGTCAACACAGTGCTGCTACGCCCGCTGCCTTACCAAGACCCGGACAGATTGATGATGATACGCGAAACCAAGCTGCCGCAATTGCCGGAGTTTTCGGTCTCGCCGGGCAATTTCCTGGATTGGAAGAAACAGAACACCGTTTTCGAGCAACTGGTTGCCATAGGTCCCTCACCCTTCAGTCTAACAGGTACGGGCGACCCGGAGCGGCTGAGTGGCATGAGGGTCAGCGATGGTTTTTTTGCCATGCTCGGCGTGCGACCGCAGATTGGTCGGGAATTTTTGCCCGAAGAAGATCAGCCGGGACACAACAACGTAGTGATTTTGAGCCATGGGTTTTGGCAGAGGCGGTTTGGCACAGATCCAAACATCTTAAATCAGGCAATCACGCTCGACGGCAAAAGCTACACAGTTATTGGCGTGATGCCCTCAACCTTTCATTTTGTGGACCGCCTCAACGACCTCTGGACGCCGATGGCCTTCACCGCCGAGCAAGCTCAAAACCACGGCGGGCATTCCTTGGCAGCCATCGGACAACTCAAGTCCGGCATCACGCTCGACCGGGCGCGAACCGAGATGAGTATGATTGCCGAAAGGCTCGCCGCGCAATATCCAGATGTCAACACAGGTTGGAATGTGAAGATTACGCCGTTGCTGGAATTTACGGTCAAAAGCATACGTCCTGCCTTGCTTGTCTTGCTTGGAGCAGTGGTATTTGTGCTCTTGATTGCCTGTGCCAATGTCGCCAACCTCTTGCTGGCGCGCGCCGCCTCGCGGCAGAAAGAGATTGCCATACGCGTTGCCTTGGGAGCAGGGCGCTGGCGTATCGTTCGCCAATTGCTGACTGAAAGTGTGCTGCTTGCCCTGGCAGGCGGAGTCTTGGGCTTATTACTGGCAAAATGGGGCATGGACGTATTATTGACGCTGGCTCCGCAAAACCTGCCGCGCATCAGTGATGTTTCGCTCGATGGTCGCGTACTTATTTTCACTGCCACAGTCACGTTGCTGACAGGGATAATTTTTGGGTTGATTCCTGCCTTGCAGGTATCAAAGCCCAAGCTGAGCGAAACCATGAAAGATGGCGGGCGCGGTTCAACGGAAGGCGGGCGCCGCCAACTCATACGTAACGCACTGGTCGTGCTGGAGGTCGCTTCGGCGCTGGTGCTGTTGGTGGGCGCGGGGTTGATGATAAAGAGTTTCACGCGTTTGCAGAAAGTTGATATAGGCTTTAATGCGGACAACGCTTTGACGGTGTCTCTTTCACTGCCGAAGAGCAAATACCCTGAAGAAAATCAGCAGATCGCCTTTTACCAACAATTGCTTGAAAAAGTGAGGAACCTGCCAGGTGTGCAGACGGTTGGCGCGACATCCGGCGTGCCGCTCAGCAATGAAGACTTCGTGCTGGCATTCTTGATACAGGGGCAGCCTGCACTTGCACAGGGCCTTGGTCAAACCACGAACTATTATTCGGTGAGCGCCGACTATTTCAAAGCCATGGGCATACCCCTCATTAGGGGTCGGCTGTTAACTGAGCGCGATACAAAAGATTCTACGAATGTTGCACTGATTAATGAGACGATGGCGAAAAAGATATTCCCGGACGAAGAGCCTATCGGCAAACGCATCACATTTGATGTCAGACAGGATAAGCCAGCCTGGTTGGAGATCGTTGGTATCGTCGGTGATGTGAAGCACTATAGCCTGGATCAGGCTACGACCATGCAAACCTACGGGCCATACCTGCAACAGACTCTGTCTTTCATGACGCTGGTCGTGCGCGCGGCTGGCGACCCCACCAATTTGACAGCGGCAATCCGTAGCGAGGTCTTGAACCTTGATAAAGATCAGCCCATTTCAACCGTCAGCACGCTCGACCAGTTTGTCTCGACTTCTATCGCGCAGCAGCAATTTTCCATGCTCTTGTTCATCATTTTTGCAGCCGTGGCGATGACGCTCGCCAGCCTGGGCATCTACGGCTTGCTGAGCTATTCGGTCACCCAACGCACGCACGAAATTGGTATTCGTCTAGCCTTAGGCGCGCAAACCTCAGACGTACTGCGCATGGTGGTCAGGCAGGGTTTGCTGCTGGCAGTAGTGGGTATCGTCTGCGGTATCGCCACTGCCATAACGCTGGCAAAGTTGACCAGCAGTTTTTCCGAACTGCTTTATGACGTGAAGGCAACCGATCCGTTAACCTTTGCAGTGATTGCCGTCGCGTTGTTGTGCGTCGCATTACTAGCTTGTTACTTGCCTGCGCGACGGGCGACAAAAGTAGATCCAATGATTGCTCTGCGCGGCGAGTAATTCGATTTTAGATTTTAGATTTTGGATTTTAGATTGACAGAATGAGAAGCGCAGCTTTCAACTTGCATCAGCGCAAGGACTCATCAGCCCATAACCTTGTCGCTTCCTGTGCAGCGGCAATCCAAAATCCAAAATCTAAAATCCAAAATTAAAGAGGGAAGCATGCCGGAATGGAAACAAAAAATTCATCAGCAATTGGCGACGGCGAAACTTGAGCCGACACGCGAGGCGGAGATTGTCGATGAACTGGCGCAGCACATGGAGTTGCTCTATGAAGAATTGCTGGCAGAAGGGGTCACTCCTGACGAAGCCTGTCGCGCCATCCTCGAAGAGTTGAGTGAAAACGAAGCGCTGGCACAAGAACTTCAAAGGGTCGAGCGCACGGCTCCACCGGAATCAATTTTTTTTGCAACTAGGAGGCAACAAATGATTGGAGATTTGTGGCAAGACTTACACTATGGCGTGCGAATGTTGGGGAAAAGCCCCGCCTTTACTCTTGCAGCGATATTTTCGCTGGCGCTTGGCATTGGCGGCAATGCCGCGATGTTTAGCCTTGTAAATAGCGCCCTCATCCGTCCATTACCTTACTCACAACCGGATAAACTTGTCCGCGTCACGGAATGGTATCCGCAAGGCGCGGTCGTCGCCTTACAGCAGCAAAGCCAAACTATGGAGGTTGCTGCCTACCGCCCGGATGACCAGTTCAATCTTACAGGAGAAGGGGAGGCCATACATTTGGTTGGCAGTTCTGTGTCGGCAAATTTTTTCTCTCTGCTTGGTGCACAGGCGGAAATCGGACGCATATTCGAAGCGGGAGAAGACCAGCCGGGACAAGATCGCCTGGTGATCCTCAGCCATGCGTTGTGGCAAGGGAAATTTGCTGGCGATTCGCAAATCATCGGTCGCCAGATTCTCATTAATGGATCGGCTCGGCAGATTGTCGGCGTGATGCCAGCCGATTTCAGTTTCCCCTCCTCAGAAATACAGATCTGGACTCCCATTCATTTTGACCCGACCAATGGCGGCGAGTTCTGGCAACACAGCTGGATGCCCTTGATTGCCAGATTGCGTGCCGGAGCAACCCTACAACAGGCGCAAAACGAGATACGTCTTCTGAATTCACGAATCATTTCATTGTTTCCCTGGACGATGCCCGCCAACTGGAATGCAGAGGCCAGGGTGCTTTCCTTGCAGGAGAGTATGGTTGGTGATATACGCAGCACATTGCTTATCCTACTGTGCGCTGTCGGTTTTGTTTTGCTGATTGCCTGCGCCAATGTCGCCAGCCTGTTACTAGTCAGAACCGCAGCGCGGCAAAGAGAGATTACGATTCGCGCAGCCTTGGGCGCAGGGCGCGGCAGAATCGTGCGTCAACTATTGACCGAAAGTGTAATGCTTGCATCTGCGGGCGCGGGACTTGGACTCATTCTGGCATTTCAAGGCTTAGCTGTGTTGAAGTCTGTTCTGCCATCAGACATCCCGCGAATGGCTGAAGCAAGTATTGATTGGCGAGTTCTAATCTTTGTAACCCTACTTGCCCTTTTGACAGGGCTCGCTTTTGGGCTTGCTCCTGCGCTCAATGCTTCCCGTTTGAATCTTGCTGAATCGCTCAAGACCCGCGGACAACAATCAACAAGCTTTGCCGGAACCCAATTACGCAACTGGTTAATCAGGGGCGAAGTCGCCCTGGCGGTTGTCTTGGTGGTTGGCGCAGGACTTCTGATTAAAAGCCTCTGGTTATTGACCGAAGTCAACCCGGGCTTTCGCTCAGAACAAGTCCTCACGGTTCGCGTCTATCCGAATCCGTCTGCGGATAAGAGTCCGGCGGCTACCATCGCGCTTTATGACCAATTGCTACAGCGAGCCCACAAAATCGCCGGAGTTTCCGACGTTGCAGCCGCCAATACACTGCCTATGAGTAACGAATTCTCCGGGCTTCCTGTGGAGTTGGAAGGATACCCGTTTATCCCTTCTGAACATACTGCCCCGATGTTATGGGCTGGAGCGGTCACTCCTGAATACTTTGAGGTTATGGAAATCCCGCTGCTGCAAGGCAAGCCTTTCACTGATGCCGATGGGGGGAAATCATCTCCGGTTGTGCTGGTCAGCGCCGAGGCTGCGGACATCGGAAGCGCCGGCGACAATGTCGTCAACGACTACCGCCGGCTCGCCCACGA
>JANMSG010000313.1:0-12960 GCA_031389065.1 Acidobacteriota bacterium
CGTGGAGAGCTGCAGCACCGGGTCTTGGATGAGCGACGCGAGCACCAGCGAGTAGAGCATCACGTCGAACGAGTCGAGCATCCAGCCGAGCGAGGCCGCGATGAAGGCGCGGCGCGCGCGCTGGTCGGCCGCGTGCCACCAGGCAAACATCCCGGTGTCGTCGATGGCGGCAGGCGCGGTGGAGGGAGCGGCGGCGGAGGGCGTGGCGCTCATTGACAAGCCTCGGCCGCGAAACGAGACGGCGGCGGCCACACACTACCACCGCATCGCGACGAATGAGCGCGGGAAATCGCAATCCGCCGGCGCCTTGAAGGAGCACGCCTTCATGACTACCGCAAGTTCTCCACCAGTATCAAATCATCAACCGACGACTCTCGGCGTACAAACAGAATCGTGCGGCCGTCTGCGGAGGCATGAAGACCGCCCATCTCTGCCCCAGGCCCCAGATTGCGCGCGACCACTGTCGCTCTGCGCGTGGCAAAGTCATAGAACTGGATGCGGACACCGGCGGCCATGTCCAGAAAATAAATTCCGCGAGTAACCACTGCAAACGCACCGTTGACGGCGGCGTCGAGCACCTTTACAGCTTGGCCGCCCGACGTCGGCATACGCCATATCGGCGTCACGGCGCCGACGCCAGCGGTCGTCATGAAGTACAAGTCGGCCCCGTCCGAGGAGTCCAGTGAGAAGAAGCCACCATCCCTGGTGACCTGTACGGGTTCGCCGCCGGCCGTCGGCATGCGCCAGATTTGAAATGACCCGCTGCGCGACGAGCTGAAATACACCGATTTTCCGTCGCGCGAGAACGCCGGCACATGGTCGAAGGCTGGATGAGCCGTGAGGTTGCGCACCTTGCCGCCGCCGACCGGCACGACAAAGACGTCGAACTGCCCTTCCGCGTCGGACGCGAAGACGATCGCATGTCCATCGGGCGACCAGTGGGGTACGCCGGTTCCGGTTGCCGCCCTCAGGTCTGTCAACTGCACGGCATTGGCGCCGTCGACATCAGACGCCCAGATTTCCCAGAAACCCGATCGCGTGCTGGTATACGCCAGTCTGTTTCCATCAGGCGATAGTTGCGGGTGGATGTCTTGTTTCGTCGATCTGATCGCCGGCGTTGGCGGTGACGTTGACGGCAGGCCGGCTGCCGTCGTTGTCATCTGCCAGATGTTGTCGTCGATCAACTTGCGCACGTACACCATGCGTGACGGCGACTGCGATTGGCCGCGCGCCACTGTCGGCATCGTCCCATCTTCGCCCGTGTAGGCCAGGCGCGTCGGCGCGCCGCCACACGCAAGCACACGCCACAGGTTGCTCGTCCCGCTCAGGACTGGCGTCGCGAAGAGAATCTCGCTGTTGGTCAACCAAGTCGCTGTGTCAACTTTCACACCGGACACCGCGATGTGCCGCGGTTCAGCGGTCATCGGCTTCTTCGGTGCAAGCGACACCGTATAGAGTTCGCCCGACGACCATGTCGTGCGGCGGATGAACAGCAGCGTGCTGCCGTCGGGCGACAGGGCGGGATTCGAATCCGCCAGTACCGGTGGCTGCGGGTCGGTGAGCTGCTGTTTCTCACCCGTCTCGATCGAGATCACGAACAGGGCGTCGGCCTTGCGCTCTCCCAGGCTGTCGCTCACGATTACGCAACTGCTGTCGGCACACCAGGTTATATATGCCGGTTGCTCGGTCAATTCCTGTACGCGCAGGGATGCGACCAACCGCTCGGGCCCGCCGAGCGGAGCAATCAGGCGCAGTTCGCGGACGCTGGTGGCGAGCGGCGTTGACGCATCGCCGCGCAGAAACGCGATCCATCGCCGGTCGGGAGACCATATCGGGTTGTAGTCGTGGTGGGGATCGGTCGTCGCCCGCAAAGGGTCGCCGGCGCCAATTTGCTGCACATAAATATCGGTATTGTCTTGCTTGTGACCTGACCATGTATATGCGACGTGACTGCCGTCGGGCGACAGCGACGGATACAGTTCTGGTCCCGCAAACGTCGTGAGCGACGTTATTTTCAAAGGTGCCGGTCCAATCCCAGTCGGTTGGTGCCACATGGCATACGCCACGGCCAGGACCGCGAGTAACCCAACGCCGGACATCCACCGCCATTGCGCCGGACTCCCAACACCCGCACGCGTCGGACGGGTCGTCGCGGTTTCTTCGGAGATGTCTTCCAGCGCGACTCTCAAATCAGCCATCGTCTGGAAGCGACGGTTTGGCTCTTTGCGTAAACAACGCAGAATGATCTTTTCCAGGTCGAGCGGAATTGAAGGAACGCGTGCGCTGGGCGGCGCGGGTTCTTCACCCACCGTCTTTGCCAACAGCGACAGCCGCGATTCGCCGACGAACGGGCGGACGCCGGTCGCCAGCTCGTAGAGCATGATGCCGACGCTGAAAATATCGGAACGCGCGTCGAGTGCACGTCCTTCGGCCTGCTCCGGTGACATGTAGGCCGCGGTGCCAAGCAACGAGTGCGCTTCGGTGAACGGGGCCGCCACGGTCGTCGCATGGGACGAAGGTTCGCCGCGTTCGAGCAACTTCGCGAGGCCGAAATCGAGGACCTTGATGCGCCCTTCCTGCGTCCTCATCACATTCGATGGCTTCAGGTCACGATGAATGATGCCGCTGGCGTGCGCAGCGGCCAGTGCATCGGCGATCTGGATGGCGTAACGCAGCAACTGATCACAGATCTGTGCGTCGTGGGAAAGACCGACATGATCACAGACAAGTGGTTCCATTTCGTCGGTGTGCATGATTTCCCCAAAGCAAAGCTTTACGTCAACGGAGTGCTTGAGACGGTTGAGACTTTCGACGTAAACTGGAAGTCCGATGATCACCCGGTCGGCTTCGGCAACCAGAGCCAGTTCCCTGAGAAGGGTCGCCAATGGGATGGTCTGCTTGACGAGGCGCGGGTCATCAATGTTCCAAGGGACGACAACTGGATCAAGCTCGAATACGAAAGCCAGAAGGAAGATCAGAAGTTTATGACCTTCGGGAAATCGCAGAAGCGCTTTTAAGAATCGTGAATGAAAAGGGGCGAAGGAGATTTAGAAATGAAGCGAAGAGAATTTGCGCTCCTGACCACAACGGCAGTGACCGCTAGATTGCTCGACCCACTGACTGGTGTGTATGCAGAAGCTCCACGCCTTGTCTCTTTCCCTGTGGCAAAACCTGCTGTGAAGATTGAGTGCGTTGCAGGGTGTGGTGCAAGCTCAATAAGCGGGCTCGCAAATGCAGCGCGGCTGATCGAACCCTTCGGCGTCGCTTTCGACAGACAAGGCAATTGGTAGATCTGTGAACACAAAGGGCAGAGGATTCGGAAGGTAAACAGCAAAAGGATCATCACAATCTTTGCCGGCATGGAAAACAATTCACAGAGTGTTGAAGGCGATGTTGCCAGCCAATTGAAATTCCATGACCCTCACGGAATGGTAATTAATAAAGATCAGCAGATGTATGTCGCTGATACCTTAAACCATCGCGTCATCAAAATTGATCTCAAGACCGGCAAAGCAGCAACCATAGCTGGCACAGGCCAACCCGGCTACTCAGGCGATGGAAGCGCAGCTGCCAAAGCGACGTTCAATCAACTCTATGCGGTTGATCTGAATCCGGCGGGAGACAAACTTTACATAACCGACCTGCGTAACCGGCGCATCAGGTTGTTGGATTTGAAATCCGGCATCGTCACGACGATCGCAGGGAATGGTCTAGAAGGGGTTCCAGCCGATGGCGCTATCGCCATCAACAGCCCGCTTTTGGATCCACGCGCGACCACTGTAGATTCAAAAGGGAATGTCTACATTCTGGAAAGGCGCGGCAATGCCCTGCGTGTGCTTGACCGGCAAGGCAAAATCCGAACGCTTATTGGCCCAGGCATCCAAAGTCCCCTTCCCCGTTCCGCATCTGAAAAAACACTGCACTTGAATGGATCCAAACACCTCTGCGTTGACCGTAACGACAACGTCATCATCGCCGATACCGAGAACCACTTGATCCTGAGATATAATCCCAAAAACGGCACAACAGTAGTTCTCGCAGGCACAGGAGAAAAGGGTGACCGGCTGGTTGCAGACGACCCGCTCAAGTCCCAGTTGAATCGCCCACACGGCGTCCTCGTGCATCCTTTGGGCGCGTTGTATATTTCCGATAGCGATAATCATCGCGTGCTGAAACTGACGAACTGGTAAGCGGTAAACTTTAAAAGAACAAGATAATGAAACGATGCCTGGCGGTCTTGATTTCTCTGGCTTTGTTACTGGTCATCTTGCCTGTCTCTGTGAAAGAGCCGGCTGCTCTCTCTCAAACTCATACATTGATCTGTTTTGCAAAGCCTACAGTTAAACCCAAAAACTGCACACCCTCACCACGCAAATGGATGAGAGGCAAATTCCCTACACTTCCGGGTAGACAGTTTTGCGATGCAAAGCTAAACTAAAAACCAGTCGGTTGTTACCGGTCACATAAAAAGAGAAGAATTGCGCAAATCGAACCCCGATCCACGTATACAGTCGGGCAACAAGGGATTAGAGGAATAGGAAATGAAGGGTCTTCAATCAGCAGTTCTCAGTCAGGTAAAAATAACTGTGCTGGGCCTCAGTTTGGCTGTCTGCTTATTCTGGCTGTATACGGCCGACGCAGTGGGTGCCCGCGAGCAAACGAAGCCCTTACCGATTCAGGGTGAAGATCTATTTCTGCAAAAGGTATGGCCTATCTTTGAGATGAAGTGCTTGAGCTGCCACGGTGAAGCAAAACTCTCAGAGCTTGATATGCGAAGCCGTGACGGCTTCATCAAGGGCGGGACTCGCGGAGCGGGAGTTGTCCCAGGTAATGCTGAAAAGAGTTTGCTCTACGACGCGATTTTGCATCGTGGCAAACTCGTCATGCCGCCAACTGGGAAACTCGCGCCCGAAGAGATCAAAGTGATCAAAGATTGGATTAATCAAGGCGCACCCTGGCCAAAGGATTCCGTCGCAGTCAAGACTCCCGCAATAAGCTGGTGGTCATTTAAGCCCATCGGTCGGACTGAAGTGCCAAACCCCGTATCCGCTTGGGTGCGCACTCCCGTTGATGCGTTCGTTCTCGAAAAGCTCAACGCCAATGGCATGAAGCCTGCGCCAGCAGCCGATCGCCGTACATTGCTGCGCCGTGTTTATTTCGATCTGACGGGGCTGCCGCCTGCGCCCGAAGAGGTCAAAGCATTCCTCGCTGACGCTTCGCCGGACGCCTATGAAAAAGTGGTAGACCGGTTGCTCGCTTCACCGCGCTACGGCGAAAAATGGGGAGCGTACTGGCTAGACGTGGTGCGCTACGCCGACACAGGTGGTTTTGAAACGGATCTGCTTTATATCAACGCCTGGCGCTATCGCGACTATGTCATTAAATCGTTTAATGACGACAAACCCTATGATCGCTTTGTGAAGGAACAGATCGCAGGTGATGAGATCTGGCCAGATAATAATGAAGCTCGCATTGCCACAGGCTTATACACGATTGGTCCGCGCCTGCACGAGTCGGCGATGATCCCTGCCAAAGACCGCAGCGAGATATTGACGGAATGGGCAGACACGACTTCGGCTGCCTTTCTCGGTCTAACGATGGGCTGTGCGCGCTGTCACGATCACAAGTACGACCCGATCTCACAGAAAGATTACTACGCCTTGCAGGCCGTCTTTGCGGGTAGTGAAGAGCAGGAGCTGATTCTGACCGAGCCTTTTGCCCAGAACAGCTACAAATCAGGGCTGCCGCGCTACGTTTATCTGGAACAGACACGCGCCAAGCTTGAGCCAATCACCAGCAAGAGCAGACAGCGTCTGGTCGAAAAGATCAAACAGAAGTATCGCCCCGAAGAGATTGCGGCCTACGAGATTCCCAGGCGAAAACGCACGGCCGCGCAAACACAGATTTCCGGTAAGCTCGAAGACGAAGTTGGACTGATTACGGATGAAGAAGTCTTTGCGGCGCTAGCACCGGAAGAGAAGAAGCAATACGAAGAAGTCAAATTGGAAATCGCCGATGCGTATCTGCGCGCCCCGCGACCGCTTCAACGCGCCGCAGTGTTGGGTCCGGCGCGCACTGTGCAATCTGTGCATTTGCTCAATCGCGGTGAGTATACGCAGCCGAAAGAAGAGGTCGCGCCGGACTTCCCAGTGGTCTTGCGCAATGGTCAAAAGCTTCAGGCACAACTGACCCTTGCGGGACTAGGAAGACGCAAAGCGCTGGCCGAGTGGCTCGCTCAGCCTGAACACCCGCTAACTGCGCGAGTCATCGTCAATCGCATCTGGCAAGGCCATTTTGGCGAAGGGCTGGTGCGCACGCCAAATGATTTCGGGAAACAGGGCGAGCAACCGACGCACCCCGAACTGCTCAGTTGGCTGTCGTCGGAGTTCGTCAAACAAGGATGGAGTTTCAAAAAACTGCACAAGCTCATCTTGATGTCGAACACCTATCAAATGTCTTCGACCTTTACTCAAGCCTATGCCGAGAAAGACCCGGACAACCGCTGGTTGTGGCGTATGGGGCGGCGGCGCTTAAGCGGCGAAGAACTGATTGACGCCATGCGGTTCGTTTCGGGCACCCTCAATTTGAAGCTGTTCGGACAGCCAGTTGTGCCGCCGCTCAACGCAGACGAAATGGCAGGCCTCTTCGGCAACACGAAAGAGAAATGGCCTGTGACAACCGATGTGAATGAACATCGGCGGCGCAGCATCTATTTCTACGTCAAGCGGTCGTTCCGTTATCCGCTCTTTGAAACCTTTGATATGCCGGATCGCACGAGCAGTTGCGGACGCCGCACCCTTACGACCGTAGCGCCGCAGGCATTAACGATGATCAACGGGCAGCAGGCCATAGAAATGGCAGGGGCATTGGCAGACCGCTTGCTTAAAGATGCCAAAGGCGATGCAGCAGCGGGCAACCGGTTAGCGAACTCTGTTGAGACGGCTTATCAACTGGCTTTCGGGCGTTCCCCCTCGAAGCAAGAAGCGGAGCGCAGTCTAAAATTTCTTGGCACAGGCGAGCGACAATCTCTGGTCGAATTTTGCCTGGCGCTTATTAATACAAGTGAGTTTGCTTATGTGGACTGAAGAAAAACAACGACAAGCGAAAATGTGGGCGGAGCGCCTCAAAGAGCATCCCTTAACGCGCCGCGCCTTTCTCGAAAAAGCTGGCTCGGGCTTCGGTCTTGCAGCCTTATCCTGTCTGCTTGGTGAGGGAAATGCCTTCGGACAAGATCAAACATCAGCCGTCAAAATTATCAACCCGCTGGCTCCGAAGCCGCCACATTTCCCCGCCAAAGCCAAAAGCGTAATCTGGCTGTTTATGGCTGGCGGTCCCAGTCACATAGATACCTTTGACCCCAAGCCGTTGCTGGCGAAGCTCGCCGGACAGAGGATGCCTGAAAGCTTCGGCACCATAAACGCGCAGTTTACCGATCCCAAGGCGGCGCCGTTACTGCCTTCGGGTCAGACCTTCAAAAAACACGGTCAATCGGGGTTGGAAATCTCCGGCATCTTCCCTGAGATTGCGCGGCACGCCGATGACCTGGCAGTGGTTCGCTCTTGTTATCACGATGGCTTCAATCACTCTCCGGCATTATATGCGGTGACCAGCGGGCACTCGCTGCTCGGTAAACCGAGCGTTGGCGCGTGGGTGGTTTACGGACTTGGCTCTGAAAACCAGAATATGCCTGCTTATGTGGTGATGTTGTCGGGGGCGCTCAAATCGGGCCCGCTGACCTACGGCGCTGGGTTTCTCCCTGCGACTTATCAAGGCACAGTGCTGCGCACGACCGGCACGCCGATTTTGAATCTCACCCCTGATGCTACGATTGGCACAAAGCGGCAACGCGAGATTATTGATTTAGTCAACTGGCACAACGAACGCCATCTGGCCGAACGCGCTATGGACAGCGACCTTGCGGCGCGCATATCTGCTTATGAACTTGCTTTTCGCATGCAGACCGAAGCGCCCGAAGTGATGGACATCTCAGGAGAGTCCGCCACAACCCAACAGCTCTACGGGATTGACCAGACAGACACCAGCGATTACGGCGCGAAGTGCTTGCTGGCGCGAAGGCTTGTTGAGAAAGGTGTACGTTTCGTGCAGATTTTTTCGGGGAAGGCGGAGTCTGACATTCGCCAGGACTGGGACGCCCATGAGGTTTGTGACAACTTACACGTCAGGATGGGGCGCGGTGTGGACAAACCGATTGCCGGACTGCTCACTGACCTGAAACAGCGTGGGCTGCTCGATTCGACGCTGGTGATTTGGGGAGGCGAGTTTGGACGCACGCCATTTACCAACGGCGGGGCCGGCAACGGACGTGATCACAACCCTTATGGCTTCACCATGTGGATGGCGGGTGGAGGCATTAAAGGCGGTCGCGTAATCGGTGCTACCGACGAAATTGGCTTGCGAGCAACGGAGCAGCCGAAACATATTCACGATATCCACGCTACCTGGTTAAGCCTGCTCGGCATAGACCACAAGAAACAGACCTTCCTTTTCCAAGGGAGAAATCAGCGACTGACTGACATCGGCGGCGAGCACGAATTCTCTAAAGAATTACTCTCTTGACAACAACTGTTTGAAAAATTTGAGGCACGCCGTTGGGGCTTTACAAGGAACTTTTCAGCTAATACCCGTTGCCAAATAAGTTGAGAGCTAGTCTCTGATCGCCATCACTACTTTTATCACTCAGGGATTTGTGCACCCGATTGATAAATCGCTTGGCTAACTCTCGGACCTCATAAAGTCATACGCTCTCTTCTGTAATGTAGAGAGTGGATGTCCTACAAGCATACATTTCCTATTCTGCGCCAGGTCTTTAACGATCAACATCGTAACATCAACATTTTCAACATCTAAACAGCTACAGATAAGAATTTTACCGATCAGACAGTTTTGGCATTGTGTTTGCGGTTTTGTCTACTAATGAGACACAAGATAACCAATCATTTTGCTCTTGTCATCCGCCTGTCGGTGATTTTCTGTTTTGTATTTTTATCCATTACGTTAACCAAGGGTTTGACTTTTTACTCACAAAAACAAGAATCTCAAGCGCTTACGTCAGGGAATCAGGAGCAGACAATTGCTACATTTAAAAAACAGGTAAAGGAATATGTAAAATTACGCGAGAAGCTGGAGGGAAAACTACCGAAGCTATCCAAAGATAGTACACCTGAGCAAATACAGGTACATAAGACCACTTTCGAAGAACAGGTAAGAGCCGCCAGAGCCGCCGCGAAACCTGGAGATCTCTTCAGTTCTGACATTGCCAATCACATACGCATGACAATTAGAGATGAGTTCAAAGGACACGAGAGAAAGGAATTGCGTGAAACCATCCTGGAAGCAGACACCAAAGGGGTTCCTCTGCGAGTCAATTATCCTTATCCGGAGAGCAAAGAGTTGACGCAGATGCCCCCAACGCTTTTGTTAAAACTTCCCGAACTGCCAAAGCAGGTGAAGTATCGTTTCGTCGGCCGGCATATGTTACTGGTTGATAGAGAAAATGGACTGATCCTTGATTATATGCTTAACGCCCTTCCTTAAAAGAACGGAGGCGCAAAGGAGAACAGAATATGAAACGGCTGCTTGCTTCAATAACTATAATCCTTACCTTCATACTTACAGGTTCTGTCGGAAGTAGTTTTAGTCAAAAGGTATCTGCCACGGCTAAAGAAAATTTGAACCTCAGCCTACCTGTAAAAGACGGCTCTGTTCGTTTCGTAGTGATTGGCGATACAGGATCCGGCACCGATAAACAACAGCAATTGGCCGACATATTGATTCGCTATAAAGAAAAATTCCCGTTCGAGTTTGTTCTGCTGTTGGGCGATAACCTCTATGGCGGAGAGAAGGCCAAGGATTATGAGAAGAAGTTCGCCAGTGTCTACAAGGAATTGCTAGACGCGAAAGTAAAGTTTTATGCTTCGCTCGGAAATCATGACACTGCAAATCAGCGTTTATATGAACATTTCAATATGAACGGGAAAGAGTATTACAGTTTCAAAAAAGGTAAGGTCGCTTTCTGGGCACTCAATAGTAATTATATGGATCAACATCAGATTAAATGGCTTGAGGATGACTTATCGAAGAACAACTCCGAATGGAAAATCTGTTTCTTCCACCATCCTCTTTATTCCTCAGGTAAAGCGCATGGTCCCGACGAGGGGTTACGAAAAGTGATTGAGCCCATATTGTTAAAGAACGGAGTGAGTGTAGTGTTTGCTGGTCACGAACACTTCTATGAACGGATTAAGCCGCAGAAAGGAATCTATCATTTTATATCCGGCGCGGGTGGCAAACTAAGAGCTGGGGACGTTAAAGCATCGGGAATCACTGAGAAATCATATGATCAAGATCTGCATTTTATGCTGGTTGAAATTGTTGACGACCAACTACACTTTCAGGTTATTTCGCGCACCGGCAAAACCGTAGATTCAGGTATTCTCATAAATCCGCGAAAGAAGAATGTGGCAACTTTCAATTGAGGCTCTCCTTTCGCGCATCAGGTCAACGCCTTATACCAGAACAGAGAAACAAAAAATTATAGCGGCTTTCAATTCGTTGCTGCCTAGCAGCGCAAGCAGGTTTCTTGCGTTCCTGCAATTTTCAAGTTCATACGCAAGCTGTAGCTATTTACAACTCGTATCAATCCGCCTTCAACTCCAAACCAGGAAACTGCAAGAATCCGCGAGGTCTTTTCATCTTACCCATTCGTGCGTATATTATTGGTCATTCGGGTTGACTACTGAAGCGAAGACTTAGACGTTGTTCGTTTGATGTGATAGAAAATAGCTATGCTGATCCGCCAGGCTAAACAAAGAGATATTCCGGTGCTCAAACAACTCATCCCTGAATCTGTCCGCCTGCTAAGTGCGAACTCTTACACAACGCAACAGATTGAAAGCGCCTTGGTGAATATGTTTGGTGTAGACACACGGCTCATTGAGGATGGCACATACTACGTTGCCGAAGTGGAAGGTCGGATCGTTGCCTGTGGTGGATGGAGCAAACGCGCAACCCTATTTGGTGGAGACCAGATGAAAGCCTGTGAAGATGATTTATTGCTCAACCCGCAGATTGACCCTGCCCGCATCCGCGCTTTTTTCGTTCACCCTGAATATGCGCGCCGAGGGATTGGCAGTCGCATGATGGAAGCATGCGAAAGAGCCGCTCAAGAGGCTCACTTCACTACGCTTGAACTGGTCGCGACCTTACCGGGAGAGCCGCTCTACAAGTCGTTTGGCTATGAAGTAGCTGAAAGATTTGACATCGAATTACCAGAAGGAGTAAGACTCCCTGTGGCACGAATGAGAAAACGAATCAGGGCGCTAAGGAAGGTGTAAAAAATAAGTTGTATCGAGTTCCTTTTCAATGTCGCGTAGCGACAATTTGAGTGTAGCCGTGCGTTGAAACGCACGGTTAAAAGAGTTCAGAGATGGCGTCGCGTCAGCGACGATTGAAAGTGCATCTATTCAATTGTCGCTCACGCGACAAGGCAGGCTTTTGCTTCTCATTCCGTGGGTTGAAACGCACGGCTACACTCTGCTTGTCGCTACGCGACTAAAATACCCATCATTATAAGTTAAATTTTACCTGTTCCTAAGCGACAATTAAAAAGGAGAATTTCCAATATGACAAGTTTGACTGATCGTCGAAGTTTCCTGAAACAGTCTGCGCAAATAACTGCCGGTCTGGTCTTGATGAATGTGGCTGGCGAGCAAGTGTGGGCGAAAAAACCCAAGCCGCTGTTTCAGATTTCCCTGGCGCAATGGTCTCTACACAGCACCCTGTTTTCCAAGCAACTCGATAACCTGGATTTCGCCAAGGTCTCGAAGAATGATTACGGCATAGATGCCATAGAATATGTAAATCAGTTTTTCAAAGATAAAGCCAAAGATCAAAAATATCTGGCTGAAATGAAAAAGCGGGCGCGCGACGTAGGGGTTCAGAGTCGTTTGATTATGATTGATGGAGAAGGCGCACTCGGCGATGCTGACCCGGCGAAGCGCCTGCAAGCCGTTGAAAATCATTATAAATGGGTTGAGGCAGCAAAGTTCTTAGGCTGTTTCTGCATACGTGTGAATGCGCAAAGCTCCGGCAGCTATGACGAGCAACTGGAGCGTGCAGCAGATGGATTGCGTAAACTGACGGAGTTTGGCGCAACCCATAAGATCAGCGTGATTGTAGAAAATCATGGTGGCTTATCCTCCAATGGAGAATGGCTGGCTGCGGTGATCAAGAAGGTGAACCATCCACGCTGCGGTACCTTGCCTGACTTCGGCAATTTCAATCTAGGCAATGGTCAGAAGTATGATCGCTACAAAGGAGTTAAGGAATTGATGCCCGCTGCGAAAGCCGTCAGTGCCAAGTCAAATGATTTCGACGAGCAGGGGAATGAAATCCATACCGACTACAAACGTATGATGAAGATCGTACTTGAGGCGGGCTACCACAGCTATGTTGGCATTGAGTACGAAGGAAAGAAGTTGAGCGAAGCGGAAGGCATTCGCGCCACGAAGAAATTATTAGAGCGTGTGCGGAACGAGTTATCCTGAGTTGTCATCCGCAAAGTGTGTCCTATTCACTCGCTATAGAAATAACAGGTCACAACGCTAGAACTATTTCATCTGCTGCTTCGTTCAGAATTCATATATATAACAAAGGAGATTTCAATGAAAAAATTTGCATTTGCAGTTGTGGTTAGTTTCGCCTTCTTTTTAGTCCCTGCCCTTGCGGCAACCGACCTCACAGGGAAATGGTCAGGTACCTTCCTCATTACAACCCCGGATGGGAATACCAAAGATGACACGGCTTTCATGGCTATAACGCAGAAAGGGACGGAGCTTACGGGAACGGTCGGACCGAAGCCTGAAAAACAGTGGGCGATTCTGAAAGGCAAAGTCGAGGGGAATAAGATCACTTTTGAAGTTCAGGCTGATGAGACGCTGA
>JANMSG010000340.1:0-1916 GCA_031389065.1 Acidobacteriota bacterium
GAAACCAAAGACCCGCAGTGGCGCGAGATGGGACTCAAACACGCGCTCAAGTCATCAGAGTGGCTGGTTCGCCCTGATGGTTCGGTCATTCAATCCGTGCATTATAATCCCGGTGATAATCGGCAGGAGTTAAGCTCGCACGGCGTAAAAATACTGGTTCCGAATCACGCCGAATCCGGCGAGAAAGTCTTTACTCACACCCATCAGGGTTTTGCCGCCGATACCGCCTGGGCGCGCGGAACTGCCTGGGGGCTTTACGGCTTTGCGACGGCTTACAAGGAAACAAAAGATCCGCGCTTGCTCGCCACAGCCGAAAAGATTGCGGCATTTGTGATAGACCGATTACCCGAAGATGGGGTGCCTTGGTACGACTTCCATGATGAAGGCGTGCATTTCCGTAACCGCGACACTTCGGCGGCGGCTTTAATTGCGGGCGCGCTCTTGCGACTTTCCGAAGTGGCTGAAGATGGCGCGCGCGCCGCGACGTATCGGCGTGAAGGGGAGCGCATTGTGCAGTCATTGATTGATCGCTACCTGACGCCTGTGGCGGTTGATGATAAAACTCCGCCGGGCGTTTTGCGCCATGCATCCAGCACCCGCCCGAATAACGGGATGATTATCTATAGCGACTATTATCTGCTTGAATCGTTGCTATGGCTGGAGGCGAACGCAGCGAAGAAAGGGACAATGTAATGTCATCACGAAAATCTTGTCTCGATTTTCTTGTAAATCCAGGGTCGTTTGCCGAGCTTTTCGAGCAAAACAAATTGCAATTCGTGGCGCTATCAGGCGGCAGTAAGCAGAGTATAGAAAGCCGGTGTTGCGTATTTACCTGCCGACTGCTTACTATCAAAGATCAACTAGAATCACCATATAGCGGGTAGAAAGAGTTTCTGCAGGGTGCAGGAACCGTTTGAATTGCAGATTGCAGATTTTGAATTTTGAATTTGGATTGAGAAGCGCGTGCCTAGTTTTCACTTTGCAAGGCGCCTCTCAGATGAGATGAATCATGAAATAAGCATCGCGGCGCTGACAGCTATCAAGCGTCTGCGAGAAAAGGAGAAGGTAATGTCAACAAAAAGCAAATCACGTAGAGATTTCGTTAAAACTTCCATTGCCGGCGCTGCTGGAATCGCCATCAGTTCAAGCGCGGCCAGCTATGCGAGAATTCTTGGAGCCAATGATCGCGTCAGAGTCGCCTTCGTCGGACCGGGAGACCGCGCCCGCGACGCTTTGATTCCGTCTTTTATGAAGCTGGCCAAAGAATTGAACTTTGAACCGGTAGCCATTTGCGACATCTGGAACAAGAGACGCGACGATGGAGTGACGCTGGTCTCTCAACTGGCAGACAAACATCAGGTTCCTTTGGGCAGCGAGATGCTGGCGAAAGCCCGCAACACCGATGAACTGTATGCAATGAAAAACGTTGATGCGGTGATCATTGCGACGGCAGATTTCCAACACGCAGTTCACTGCATGGAAGCGGTGCGGGCAGGGAAAGACGCTTATGTCGAAAAGCCTTTTGCCAACACCATGGCGGATGCCCGCAACGCTCTCAAACTGGTCAGCAACTCCAAGCAAATCGTTCAGGTCGGCACCCAGAGACGTTCGACGCCAAGCTATATGCGCGCCAAGGAATTCCTACAGTCCGGCAAGTTCGGCGACATCGTGATGTCGGAGATGTCCTGGAACGTCAATCAGCCGGGTCGCTGGCGACGACCCAACGTCGTGCCTTTAATCAAAGAGGCCGATACAGATTGGAAACGATTCCTCATCAACCGTCCCTATGAAGCCTTCGACGCCAGAAAGCACCTTGAGTTCCGATTGTTCTGGCCTTACTCGTCGGGAATACCGGATCAGTGGCTGGTGCATCAGATAGACACGGTTCACTGGTTCACAGGATACGATCATCCAAC
>JANMSG010000345.1:0-8212 GCA_031389065.1 Acidobacteriota bacterium
GGTTGGTCCAATAACCGTTGCGGTTGATACACAGGCGGTCAGTCGGTTCAAGGCTCTTCAAAGATTTCCACTCCAAGTCACCGCTAATAGAGCGCACCAGGATTCGATGTTCCGGTGAGCCTTCAACGACATACCCTTTACGAGTGCGAATACGAACCGTTTCCATCTTGCCGTTGTAGATGATGTGTGAAGTCAATCTGACGCCGTTTCGGGTTTGCAAATTTATCTCAAGTGGAAAGTCCTGATGATGCGTTGGAGTAGGCGGAGCAAGCTCTCCGATTTGCAGCAAACCATCCGCCGAAGTAACGTAAGTATTAGCATTCAAACACTTGAGCATTTCTATAAATTCCATCAAACCGCGATTGGCAATGTTCAATTCGCCATCGAAACGATAGGCGCGCGGGTCAGATTCGACGCCCACTTCACCGATCGTCGAAAGGTCTATCGAACCTGTCAGCTCTGTGATGTCTTGCGACTTCGGATCGGAAGGAGTGAAGGTGCCTATGCCTATGCGCTCTTTTTCCGAAAGAACTATGCGATGCACCAGCACATCTTCGTGGCGACCTTTATAATTATTTTCCAAATTATAACGGCACTGTGGGCAGAGTTCGCCTTCGATATACATTCCATAATGCTTAGCGATTTCTGGACGCAAATCGGGTGGAATCAAATGCAGAGGCTCTTCGTGCATAGGGCAATCTTTAATTGCGTACACAGCGCCCTTGTCTGTGTGGCTATATTGTTCAAGCCCGCGTTTGAGCAAGGTAACGATGGTTGATTTGCCGCCTCCGACAGGTCCCATCAAAAGCAATATGCGCTTGCGAACCTCCAGTCGTTGTGCCGCCGATTTGAAATACTCGACGATCCTTGAAATCGGTCCCTCTATGCCATACAACTCGTCGCTGAAAAAGTTGAATCGGGTAATTTCATCGCGCGAGCCTTCATTTATCTTTTCAACTCCCATATCTAAAACCATGTCGCAGATTCGCGCATGAGATAGTTTTGACAGGTTCGGGTTTTGTGAGACTAACTCGAAGTAGTCCCGGAAGGTTCCTTCCCAAGCAAGCCGCTCACGGTCGCGGCGGTGTGCCTCAAGCATTTCACTGATATTAAATTTATTTTCGCCCATCTTACACCTCCGATTCCCACAGTGTGTGGGGTTCAGAAGCCGGAACTACAAGGGGCCGAGAATCGTTACGGCTTCAATATAAAATTGCCCAGAGAAGTTGGACTGGATTGTCAATTATTCATTCCACTGCCTGCTGCCAAAATTATAACACGCAATGCAAGGCATCTTAGTCCTTAGTCCTTAGTCCTTAGTCCTTAGCATTTAAGGCTCTTCAAAGAGCCGTTTCACCAAGCTTAGATCCGCCTCTCTAATAAAAGCAGCGCTTAGTTTTCGTGATGCAAGCTCACCCTTACATTAAAACAATTCTAGGCTTGACGATTCTCTGCTCGGGTAAAAATTCCCCGAGCGCAACCAATTCTCCCCCTTCATTGCACAAGCTAACAATTCTTTGAGAAGCTGATTCCAAATCAGTTGCGAGAGTTGTCGCTGTTTCATCCTTTATCATCACTGCTCTCCCGTGAGAGATCAATTTAAGCTCATCCTCATCAAGCGACAGTCCTGGCAAATGACAGACGGTTCCAGCCAAACTAGTAAAGACGGATTCGAGTTCGCTTGCCGCTTTCTTTGTCTCCACATCACTCAAGCTCAAGGCGTTGGCAATATCGAAATGACCAACAGTCGTTCGATGTAACGCCGATAAGTGCGCTCCGACTCCGAGCCTCGCGCCTATGTCATGCGCTAAGGTTCGGATGTAGGTGCCGGATGAACTACGCACTCTCATAGAGAAATCCCTCGTGCCATCCACATTCTCAGTGAAAGCGCCGTCATTGAGCATTGCTATCGCATAGACATTGATGCTTGAAGGCTGACGCTCAACCTCGCGTCCAGCACGCGCAGCTTTGTGTAGACGCTCACCGCCGACCTTCTTCGCTGAAAACATTGGCGGTAATTGCTCCTGCTCGCCCTGAAATTCAAACAACACGCGCTCAACTTCTTCTCTGGCGCAACTCTTTGACGACACAAGTGAGGTGATTGGTTTGCCGGTTAAATCTTGCGTGTCCGTAGCAAAGCCTAAACGGACGGTTGCGATGTATTCTTTGTCCAAACCAACGAGAAATTGAACCAGCCGCGTTGCGACTCCTACGCAAACCACCAGCAAACCTGTGGCGAAAGGATCGAGGGTTCCCGCGTGACCAATTCTTCGTGTTCCAACAATGCCTCGCAGTTTCGCCACAACATCGTGCGAGGTCCAGCCTTCAGGTTTATTGATGAGAAGTGTTCCATTCATTTGATTTTTGTTTTTACAAGGAGTCCATGTATATCTTCAGGCTTTCCCATCCGCAGGACCATTTCATTCGCAGGGAGAAAGATATTTCTTCTGTTACTTCGGCGCGATTGGAATATCCTTCTGCGTAGTAATTGGCTCGCCTGCTTCTTCAAGAGGCGCTACAAAATTAAAAAGTCGCAAGGCGAGACTGCCTTTCTTGCCAAGCATTGGGTCAAACTCGTAAGCGGTCACAGAACAATTGGCTATCTCTTCAGCTCTGTCCATCTCTAAAATTTCTTCTTCGGTGAAGCGCTCAATCAAATACCGGAAGCAGTTGACGACGACTTGATGCGCCACAATCAAAACGCGCTCGCGGCGATGCTCTCGGGTGAGCGTATCAATCACACTACGTAAGCGCAGGATCACATCGCACCAACTCTCGCCTCCTGGCGGGCGATGATAAAATTTGCCAAGCACAGAACGAGCTTCAGCCTGTTCCGGGTACAATTGCTGCGCTCCTTTTTTGGTCAATCTGTCGAATACGCCAAACTCTTTTTCGCGTAATCGCTCATCAATAACAAATGAAATACTGTCAGGATCAAGCTCTGCAGTTTGAACGAAAAGTTTGGCCGTATCCCGAGCCCGTTTATACGGCGAAGTCAAAATCACAGTGGGTTTTTCTGATTGCGAAAAGTTTCCAAACCATTGCCCCAAGGCTACGGCTTGTCTCTGGCCAGTTAAGGATAAGGGTACATCAACTTCTCGTAATGCCAGATCTACAAAATGCTTTCCATTCGCTTCGGCTTCTTCACGCGCAACATTGCCGGCGCTCTCACCATGGCGAACAATCCACAGAATATCTGGCCATTTTTGCGGGTTCTTATCAGTCTGAGTCATCGTATATTTTTAAGAAAATGTAGAAAAAACTTTCAAGTCTGATCAGATTAGGGTGTTTAACGCGAATGCCAATGATCACCGGGAACTCACGACCCTCAAGTAATGAACCGCGCCTGCCGAGAGGGCAGGATCAGGTGCATCCTCTAATTCGGTGCGTCTTCAACAGCAAATTCAACGTCACACTTCCGCCTAAAGTTCGAAACCGCGGCAGCCAAGTCGAGGCGATTGTCAGCCACCAATGCCTGATGAACAATGTCAACGAACTCATGTTCCGGAATCTGAGTCTCGTAGCCGTCTGGAGATCCCCAGAAGCAATAGGCTTCGACCCAACCTTGAGGGATAGAGACGCCTTCTACCTCCCTGTCATACTCGTCCAGATCCGTGCTGTAAGTCACGCCGAATCCACCATCCGAGTCACCAAATCCGTACCTGCCTAGAATGCACTGGACGAGGAGTTCTAAAGAGCTAGCGTGACAGATTGCGCGTAGGACGCACTGGACATGCTGTAACGGGGGTTCCACCTCGAACCGGTCAAACCCAGGAGCATTTTTACTTCTGTTGATTTGGAATAGCGCCATTCTATTTATCACAACCGATATCCACCGAACCCCTCATGGGCGGAAATCCTGACTTGTATCGCTTTTATATTTTTAGCCTTTACCGTTTTCCTTTTGCCTTTCACAAGAGCGGCTTTTTGCCTGGCACCCCAATCGAAGTTACAAATATGCAGCTTTTGCCTGCCGCGTGTGGCGAGAAGAATTCCGTCACCTCATCATCGTAAAAAGTTAAGCCGGTCGCTCCTCGCTTCATAGCATACGCAGCGAGATATGCTTTGCCTCCGATGATCGCTGCTTCCATTTGCGCAGCGCGATAACCACGATTTCCATAAGCTGCAAACAGGGCATTTAACTCTGCCATGAAAAACAAGGTAACACTCGCATCGCCGCCTAATGATTGTTCAAGTGTAAGGTACGAAGCCTTCTCTCTGAAGTTGCCAGTCTTGAGTAATTCGAGTCCTCGTTCCTCTTTGTCATAAAAGTACGAGCCAGATTCAAGACCATCAACGGCATTGGCAATGAAATAAATGTCATTGAGTTGCACATCCGACGAAGGTAAAAAATCTGCGCGAATCCCCCGCGTGGCTCTATCAAGAATCACTGACAATTCAGTATATGTAATCACTTTATGAGCAAACCGACGAGTCGAAGCTCGGCGCTGAATGACCTCTTCGATGGTCGCATTCGGCAATGCCTCTGGCGTTGGCGACGCTAGCGACACGACTTGGCTAACATCAACGTTCTCTGTTTTAATCACCTTCACATTGCGCCAGTGCTGTAGCTCATCTGTGTTCGTGAAAGATGAGGCTTTGTGCATTTCACGGACGGATGGATAATCAACTTGTGAAGATGAGAGCGGCAGGACAGTGAGATTTAAATTCTCAATAGATTGTTGTTTCGTGGATGTTTTTTTTTCAAAACCCAAAGTCAATAAACTCAAGGCAAGTTCGTTTCGTCCATCTATGCCGAGCAGTTTGTTGACTTCCTCGTCTAAAAACGCCATCAAAACCTTCGCTGGTAGCTGATGCGAGGTCGCCATCGCGAGCGCGTTTGCGAGAATCATTCCGTTGTCCCAAAAGTGATAGCGATAGCAACGGTCTCGATACTTCCAGGAACTTCGCCAGGTAATCGCAGAATAAACCAAAGTAATCGGAGCGTGAGAGACTTCTTCGCCTGAGACTTGTGCAAGATTTGCGCGATAGTCGCCCTCGCGCAAACATCGCAAGGAAAAATCGCCGGGATTGAAATGATAAACGCCCGCTTTCAAACTTTCGAGGTCGCCGCAAACCACGTACACTTCCACAGGATAAAGCGCCCCTGCACAGGCGGCGGCGCGAAAATAAATCTCTCCGCCTGGATAGGTTTTCGTCTTGGTGATTCCCGCCGAATAAAAAAGAATACTTGCCAGTTGCGCGAGCGTCGGCTGACTCTCAAGGTCAAGCTCAACGCCACGAGAAGCGATTGCGGCAAGCGCTGGAATGCCCGTCGCCGGAAATTCTTTCGGTAGAGGGATTGGGATAAGCTCAGGGTAAATTTTGAACGGCGCTGGTTTGTTTTCAAAATCCAGAAAATGTGGCGTGCTGCGAACGCTCCAATAGGAATGTTTCGTTCGATTGTGATATTGCCAAGCCCTCTCTGTTTCTCTATTGAGCATTACTGCCTTTTCAATCTTTCCTCAAGTCCAGCAAGCGAACCATTGACCTTTTTATAAAGATTCTCGATTTGCGCTTTGCGAACTTTTTCGCCCGTCGTGCCGATTTCAAAACTCGCTATGTAAAACTCAAGCGCGTTTTTATTGTCACCAGCTTCTTCTGTAGCGACCGCCAGATGCCACAAGGCTGTCTTACGCTCAGCGCTTGGCAAATAAACTTCGACAGATTTCGTCAAATTGGCAATTGCCTGTCGAGTGTCGCCTTTCTTAAAAAGCGTCCAGCCCAAAACATCGTGAGCCCTGCCTAAATAAATGGCTCGGCGTCCATCGCGGTCCAACAACGGCGCATCACGCATTGAATTGTCAGGCTCCGTTACGGCTTCAGCCATCGCCAGGGCACGTCTGGCGAGTTGTTCGGCGGCATCAAGCGCCAATCCTTGCTCGGTTAATTTACGGGCTACCCAAATCATTCGGAAAGCTTGTCGTCCATCATCTAGTGTAGTGAAAGTCGTAATGGCGCGTAACAACTCATCCATTCCTTGCAAACTTGAATCGCGACCCGCAGTCAATGGCTCGTTTGCCGATGGAGAGTCTGACACGGCGCGACGCGGGCGAGTATTTGTTGCCGCATCGTCATCGTTGCTCTTATTAGACTTTGCTCCTTTTGTCGCTCCTGCGGCAGGACGTTTGCTCTTGGCTGCTGAACTTGCAGAGGCTTGTTTTTTCGCAGCCGAGGCGATTTGAATGTATCTGTCTATCCGTCCTAATGCTTCGGCTAATCTGAATTGTAGAGCCGTGGTAGGGCTTTCATTCAAATAAAGCGAGGCTTGTCTTTCGCGTTCAATCAATAAATCAAGACGTTGTGAGCGCGCTTTCGATACTCCCCCAAGCATGGTTTCAAATTCGCCATCAGGGGTAACCGTGAAAGCCTTGCCCATCACATCCAACGCCTGGTCGTAGCCATCAACCGCCATCAACATTTTGATTAGTTCAAAATTCATGGTGGCGAATTGCCCGTATTCCTGTGCCGTAATCATTGTTGACAGAGAATCGCCGTACTTGTTTTCCAGCAAATCGGCGTTGGCTTTGGCGATATGAACCCAGGCGAATCTCGGAACAATTCGTGCCGCGCGTTCAATCAAAGGACGAGCCAGGTCAGGCTTCCTGCGATTCAAAAAGAAGAATGCCAGTTGAGTGAGAACGCGATAATCATTCGAGTTTAGCTGCATAGCAGTTTGCAATTCACCTTGCGCCTGTTCATCGCGCCCCAAAGCAAACAAGGTAATTGCCAAACCGCCGTGCGCCTCTGAATCATCCTTCTTCATTTTGAGATGCTTGCGATAATATTGCTCTGCGCGCTCAAAATCGCCCGTGCTGCGCAAGATATTGGCTATGTTCAAATTCGCAAATTCATCGTTCGCATCAAGCTCAAGAGCGCGTTCAAATTCCGCCAGTGCATCATTCAAACGAAGATTGATTAAATATGCGCTGCCTAAAGCGTTGTGCGCCCGATGATCGCCCGGCGCAAGTTTCACAGTCAGTTCAAGCACCCGCACGGCTTCAAGAGGCGCTTCGATTTGGACATAGAAAAAGCCTATTTGCACCATGCGGTTCGGGTCGCCTGCAAAACGCTTTTCAAAAGCGCGCATCAAATCAACGGATTCAGCACGAAAGCCGAACGCACTCATTGCTACGGGCATAGGGAAAATATATTGATCGAAAATCTTGTCAGTGATTTTTTCAGGCGCCAGGCGCAATACCGAAGTAAAATCTTTCGCGGCATTTTGCGGACTGCCTTCTCTGAGATTCTGTTCGCCTCTGAGGGTGTATTCGCGCATCAACAATTCTTTGGCTTGCTGAACCTCTGAACCGCGTTGCGTAACGATGAATTTTTCGAGCGCATTGATGCGATCCTGCTGTAAATTCATCGCCCGTATGCGTTCGAGCGCATCCGGTGCTGTAACATCTACGGTTTCCACACTGGCTTTCCCCGCAGTTTTCGGCTCACTTTTCGTCGTCGGGTTTGTGGTTTTCGGAGTCACAGTCTTTTTCGGTGTGGAGGGCGTCTGTTTTGTCACCGGCTTGGCTGGTTTCGGCGCAGGTTTTGAACCTGTCTTTACCTGAGTAAAAACAGCACCATTCACCACCACAAGTTGAGTGGAAATTATCAGAAGAGCTGAGAAAAAATTTGCTTTTAGGTTTTTATAATCCATCTTTGTTTCATTCTAAAATTGGGAGAAAGACATTCTTTTCGCTCCAATTACTTTTCTGCAACCGGCAACACGCGACCATAATTGTTTGATGGCATCTCTATGCGAAGCAAGGATGCAAGCGTCGGCGCGATATCGGAGGGGGAACATTCAATGTTGTGGCGACCTTTCTTGACGCCTTTGCCATAGAAGATTACCGGAACGTGTGTGTCGTAGTGATAAGAAGAGCCGTGTGTGGTGCCGAGTCCGCCTTCTGCAAAAAATGAGAAGGGCTTCGTGACCACCCAAACATCGCCTGAACGCAGACGATGAAATCCGTTGGTTACACGCCGAGCCAGCGCTGTCTGCGGCATATTGCCGTTGATGATTTGGGTGCGTGTGAAATAATTAATAATTCCGGGAACCGTGATGGCGGCCTCGCCGACGATTCGTTCGACCTCTTCCTGGGTGGTTTTGTTAGCAGCGACTGGTCTTGGGTCAATGTAAATTTGATCGTTGACAAATGCCTGCACCCATTTTTCATCTCTGCCGAATTTATCATTCAAAGCTTTAGTGACGGCT
>JANMSG010000352.1:0-5503 GCA_031389065.1 Acidobacteriota bacterium
TGCTCCCTCAGAAAAGACAACGTTTGGAAAATGTGCGTCTGTTGGAAATGTATGGTTGATAAGAGACAATTTCTCTGGAAACCACACTCCGCTAAAATCGAAGTCATTAGCTTCAAGCTTTCTATAGAAAGCCATCCAAAAATCTTGCTCTTTATGTTTGTTCGGGTAGTGAAGAACACAATAATTTTTGCCTTCATGCTTTTTGTAAAACGGCAATCCCTTACAGGCAGAACGCATCCACTCGTTCTTTTCACAAATAGAATTTGATTTATTTTGTCGGGACATAATCATCACGTCGGAGTAGATCTTTGATTAATTTGATAACGAACTTCAATAAGCGCGGTTATTCTAAATGAACAAGAGGAATTTATTCCAGATTGGATAAAGCGATTCAAGTTACAAAAAGCAAAAGGCAAAAGAAGCGTGATACTCCTTTTGCCTTTTACCTTTTACCTTTTACCTTCTGTCAATGACTACGCGGTACGCGAAACGCCTTCTTCGCTGCCGAGTGCTGCCTGGGCGGCGGCGAGTCTGGCGATAGGCACGCGATACGGGGAACATGAAACGTAACTGAGGCCTGTCTTGTGGCAAAAGCCTACGGACGACGGTTCGCCGCCGTGTTCGCCGCAAATACCTACCTTCAAATCAGGGCGGGTCTTACGACCGCGCTCGGTGCCGATCTGCACGAGTTGTCCTACACCTTCCTGGTCTAAGACCTGGAACGGATCGTCTTTCAAGATGCGGTTTTCTACGTAAAACGGCAGAAATTTGCCCGAATCGTCGCGCGAAATCCCAAACGTCGTCTGCGTCAAATCGTTGGTTCCGAACGAGAAGAACTCTGCGACTTCGGCAATCTTATCAGCCGTGAGTGCGGCACGTGGTAACTCAATCATCGTGCCTACCAGATATTCAACCGTCTCGCCGGTTGCCGCAAACACTTCATCGGCTACGCGACGCACGACTTCAGTCTGCAACTTCAATTCGTTTACATCACTGACGAGCGGAATCATGATTTCAGGAAAGACCTTGACGCCTTTCTTCTGCACTTTTACGGCGGCCTCGAAAATCGCCCGCGCCTGCATCTCGGTGATCTCCGGGAAGACTACGCCCAGGCGACACCCGCGATGACCGAGCATAGGGTTTGCTTCGTGCAGGGATTGAACATTCTCCCACAGACTGGAACCTTTGACCTTCAACTTCTTCGCCAGTTTCTTGGTGCCTTCTTCATCGTGCGGCAGGAATTCATGGAGCGGCGGATCTAAGGTTCTAATGGTCACGGGGAAGCCGTCCATCGCTTTGAAGATGCCTTCAAAATCTTTGCGCTGAAGTTTGAGCAGTTGCGAAAGACCGCCTTTGTAAAGTTCCTTTGGCTCTTCAATCTCTTTCTTGAGATGCTTTTGATGTTTGCTCAATTCCTGTTTCTTCTTTGACGAAGTAGCGATTTCAAGTTCGCTTTCAACACTCTTCAATTCGCGCTCCAGGCGTTTGTATTCTTGCGAACCGAGAATCATCTGACGCACATAATCTATGCGGTCGCCTTCAAAAAACATATGCTCGGTGCGGCAAAGCCCTATGCCTTCGGCGCCGAAACCGCGAGCCACTGCGGCATCGCCCGGCGTATCTGCGTTGGTGCGGACTTTCATCTTGCGATACTTATCAGCCCACTCCATCAAGGTGTGAAAATCAGCGCCAAGTTCAGGATCAATGAGCGGCGCTTGACCTTTGATGATTTGTCCGCTGGTGCCGTCAACGGTTATCCAATCGCCTTGTTTGATGCGATGCCCGCCCACTGTGAATTCTTTCTTGGCGTTGTTGATGGTGACTTCGCCCGCGCCCACTACGCAAGGCTTGCCCCAACCACGCGCTACGACTGCAGCGTGAGAAGTGGGACCGCCTGTTGATGTGAGAATCGCTTGCGCTGCGTCCATGCCGCGCACGTCTTCCGGAGAAGTCTCGCGGCGCACTAAAATCACCGGCTCGCCTTTCGCAGCCCAGGCTTCGGCTTCTTGCGGCGTGAAGACCACTTTGCCTACAGCCGCGCCGGGACTGGCGTTGATGCCTTTGGTCAAGACTTCGAGCTGGGCTTTCGGGTCAATCATTTTGTGGAGCAATTGATCTATGTCGCCAGCGGGAACGCGAAGCACTGCCTCTTTTTCCGTAATGACACCTTCGCGCGCCAATTCGACAGCGACGCGCACGGCTGCAGGACCTGTGCGTTTGCCATTACGAGTTTGCAGCATCCAGAGTTTGCCGCGTTCGATGGTGAATTCGAGGTCTTGCATATCTTTGTAATGCTGCTCTAGATTGCCTGCAACGCCGACGAACTCATCGTAAATTTCCGGCATATCATTTTTTAGTTCGTCTATGTGTTTGGGCGTGCGAATGCCTGCGACAACATCTTCGCCTTGCGCGTTGGTCAGGTAATCGCCGAACAGAAGTTTTTCGCCGGTCGCGGGGTTGCGCGTGAAGGCTACACCTGTGCCCGAGTCGTTGCCCATATTGCCGAACACCATGGTCTGGACGTTGACGGCTGTGCCCAAATCATCGGCAATCTTTTCGCGGCGGCGATAAGCGATCGCGCGGTCGCCATTCCACGAACGGAATACCGCTTTGACAGCTTCTTCGAGTTGCATATAAGGGTCTGTGGGAAAGTCTTTGCCGGTTTCCTCTTTAACGATTTTCTTGAACTCTTTGGTGATTTCTCTGAGGTGCGCTGCCGTCAGGTCTGTGTCGAGTTTCGCTTTCGCTTTTTTCTTGGCGGCGTCAAGCGTGTGTTCAAAAAGTTCAGCGTCTATGCCTAAGACGATTTTGCCGAACATCTGTATGAAGCGGCGATAGGCGTCATAAGCAAAACGGTCGTTTTCTGTAAGCGTAGCCAAGCCCTTGAGCGTGTCTTCGTTCAAGCCTAAATTCAAAACCGTATCCATCATTCCGGGCATCGAAAATTTCGCGCCCGAACGAACAGAGACCAGCAGGGGATTTGCGGCGTCGCCGAATTTTTTGCCCGTTGCTTTTTCAACTTGCTTCAAGGCTTTGAGCGTTTGCTCCCACATCGCTTCGGGGAACTTTGCGCCCACTTCGTAATAAGCGTTGCAGGCTTCTGTGGTGATTGTGAAACCGGGGGGAACGGGCAGACTTGCATTGGTCATCTCCGCCAACCCTGCGCCTTTACCGCCGAGCAGGTCTTTCATGTCGCCGCGCCCGTCGGCTTTGCCATTTGCAAAAATGTAAACGTACTTAGTTGCCATTTTAGTTGCCATTAATCTTCTCCAATCCTGTTAAATAGAAATGCTTTGAGGAATATTTCGTGTGAAAACCAAACAGGAAGAATACCTTGACAACCTAGCCGAGTTCAAGCTGAGGTGAATTAGAATCGTTTATGTCTTGATAAGAGCCAGCTATCGCAGATGTGAATTTTTGCTATGCTGGCGGCTGGTTCTATAGGCAAATCTGCATCGGCGCGAATCAGTTTTTTATCGGCGCGAATTTGAGCGGCGGCAAAGTGATACGCGTCGTCGAAATCTTTTGTCCTTTCATAAACTCCAGCATCACATCTTTGATTTTCGGTGAAGATACAAATAACGGGTCGCTATGCACAGCGCCTTCGATAATCAGATGCTCGCTGTTTGGAAAGCCACGGCGCACCTCTTCGGCGTTGCTCACAGGCGTGCGAACATCGAAGGTGCCACTGATAAAGAGCACAGGAATTTTTGATTTCACGGGACTGCGAAAGCTTTCGCCCAAATCTGGATTGCCCCAGGCGTCGCAAATGTCTGGTTGCGGTAAATCCATCACGTCGCCTAAGAGGGTCTGTTTTACCTCGCGTTCAATCTGTTTGCGACGCGCAGGCGAAGTTCCTGAATAGCAATCCATCATTGAAGCCATTGCGGAACCGACATTGCGCAGTCCTCTGATGAAGCGCATCCAGCCGAGGCCTGCCAGCGAATAATTGCCTTTTGAGAAGGCATGGAAACGCGCCGGCAGAGCCGCTTCTTCGCCACCAAATGAATTGGTCGCTAATATCTGTAGCACAAATTTATTCACTGTGACGTTGACCTTTTGTTGGGTGCGAGGGTCTATCACTTCCACGACGACAGGCTGGCGCTCGACTTTTTCAAAAACCGATTTCATCAAGCCGAGAAAATCAGGAATCTCACGGCTGATTTCGGGATCGGCTTTGACGAGCTTATCAATATTCACCAGATGATTTTGAATATTGCTCGGCAGTTTGATGGTGTGCGCGGGCCCTTCGACCCCGGCGAGGATCACACGATGCAGGCTCTTTTCCTGTCTGCGAATTGCAGTCAGAGCCAGATGTGTGCCGTAGCTGATTGACCAGAGACTGACTTTTGCGGCGCCGATGGCTTTTCGCAAGTCTTCCAGATCATCGGCGTTTTCATTGGTGTTGTAGCCCTGCAAATCAATGCCTTGTCCACGTAGCCGCTCCGCACAGGCGCGTGACTGTTTTCTAAAAAGCTCGAGCAGGCCAGCGCGGCTCGGTTCTTTTTCAAGAGGATAATCAATCGCCTCACTACAAAACATATTGGGCTGTGATAGGCCGACGCCGCGCTGCTCTAAAGCAATAACATCGCCGATTTCGCGCATCGCCATAAAGACGGGAAAGCGCGCGCCTCGTGCCGCGGCGATGCCTGAACTTCCCGGTCCACCTGCGAGATAAATAATCGGCGGCGCAGGGTTTTGTGCAGTGCTTTTGAAGCGCACGAAAGCG
Organism: Acidobacteriota bacterium; assembly: GCA_031389065.1. Classification (GTDB taxonomy): domain Bacteria; phylum Acidobacteriota; class Blastocatellia; order UBA7656; family UBA7656; genus JACQDB01. Next base: position 4,730 of record JANMSG010000352.1, read on the forward strand.
AGTTCAATCAAGCGGCTTTTCGGGTTCTTGCGGTTCTCAAGCACGTACAATTTCCCTAACTCTGCATCAACCTTCTGTTTGTTTGCCGCCTCGAAGACATAGGGCGCTACTTTCAAGTCGCCTGCTTTCTGCGCCTTCGCATCCGTAGTGCCGATGAGCAAAATGATCACCAACCAGAATAAGATATTGGTGATTTGAGAACTCTTCATGTGGTTTTCTCCCGTCGCTATTTTCAGGGTGCTCCAGAGATGTGTTGACCTGGTAGGGACAAGCCCTGCCCTACCACTCCATTTTTGCCTGTTTGTCGTATAAGGCACGAGCAATATGATACGCTTCACTTCACTTTGTTTGCCTGAAAGTCGGTGCCGACAGAGCGGTAAATCAAGTGTGAGATTTCTCCCTGGCTGTTTTTGACAAACGTCACTTTGCCGCCAAAACTCCGGTCATAAAACTGCGACTCGGTTATCGGCACAAGCCACGACAGCCCGCCCATACTCCAACGCATTGCCAGATGTCCGTCGCGCTTTTCAAGCGTAATAGAAGCATTCGCTACGAAGAAATCCGCGCCGCCTTGATACTTCCCCAAATAAGGCTCTGTGACTTTCTCGTCCGTGTTGAGCTTTTTGTTTACCGTGAAAGTTTCGTACGGTTCATTGAAAGCTATGGCGGCAATGTCATTGATCATAAAACTCGCAGCCCCTGAATAATTATTTCCCAAAACGATCACGCAGACATCCTCATCAACGTAGCGATGAATCTCGCATTGAAATCCGG
>JANMSG010000280.1:0-5255 GCA_031389065.1 Acidobacteriota bacterium
GCTTTCTCTTTTGAGCGTTTTATCGGTTGCCGTGGCGGTTGTTGAGGCGCTTTGTGTTTCAAGTTTTGCGGCGGTCCCGGTGGGTTGCGAATTCAACACAGCAGCGTGTGTGGTTGGTGTGTTGCCGCGACTGCCGGCGCGATTTCGGGTTTGGGCGAGGACTTGAGAATCTCTTTTGTGTCGGGCTTTGGCAACTATCAAGCGCTCGTCGTTTTTGTCGAAAACCGGGTCAGCCAAAACGGCTATGGTTTTCGGCGCGGGTTTGCGATTTTGAATTTCACGGCGCAACACGGCAAGCGTAGAGGCGGAAGGCAAATTGACGATTTCGTTGGTCATCGCAAGTAGTTGACCCGCTGTGTGGGTTTTTACAGGCGACGGCAGAGCGGCGAAAGGAATGTATTGCAAGGCGCCGTCTGAGACAATGAGCAGGCGTTGGTTTTTCAATTGGGCGGCAACAGGCGCAAGAATCATCTGCGAAAGCGCCTTTGCGGTTTGCGCCAATCCGGCTTCGACTTGTGCAATGCGTTGCTTGCGTTCTTCAATGGTTTCAAACTGTATTTGTTTATTTCGAGCCGTCAGCCGTTCATAAAATTGCTTTGCCAGAGTTTCAATGTCGGCACGTTTCGGTAATTCATAAGCCTTGATGGATTGTTTTGCGACAACAAATAAATAGCTGCGTTCTTTGCCTAAAGAATATTCAAGAAGCAAGGATGCGTCATCAACAATATGCCGTTGAATTTCGGCAAGCTTGAGCGGCTGCGGTTGCGTGAGGGCATAATATTTGGGATTTGCCTGATGCAGCTTTCCCCTGACTTCCTGAAGCTCAATTGAAGCCTCCTCAATCTCTTTTCTGGCGGCGCGGGCTTCTTCCTGTGTGTGCTTACGACTAAGCAATTGCGTAAGCTCGCGGGCGCGCTCGTTGAGCTTTTGCGCCGCTTCGCGTTCGCGGCTCACCAACTCTGTGGCTAATCCCTCAGTAATGGTGACGCGCGTTGCGCTCAACAAGTCGAGCAAGGAGCGGGCGCGGGCGCGCTCGCTCGCCTCGAAGGCGGCGACCAGGCTTTGCTCGCTCCCTTTGCCAGACTCTATCAGCAGGGCGATGTAAAGCTCATAGAGGTTTTGAAAGGAAGCCAGGAAAGTGGAGCGCAACTGCTCGGCGTCAACTCTGGCGCGCCGCGATTCGATGACTTCGATGGCGGCTTCAACCTGAGCGATTGCCTCGCCCAGGTTGCCTCTTCTGCGCTCGACGTTTGCAATGTTGTATCGGGTGATGGCTTCGCGCACCTTATCTTCGATAGCCTGTTGAATACGCAGCGCCTGCCGGTAGTGATCGAGCGCCTTTTCGGTATCGCCCAGAGTCTCGTAGCACTTACCGATCTGGTTCAAGGCGGAAGCTTCGTCTTTCGGAAGTTCGAACCCCCGAAAGACCTTTAGTGCCTGGGTGGCATTCGCCAGTGCCTTGTCCGCTTCACCCCTAAGTAAATGTATATAGCCAATGTAGGTCAAGACGATAGCCTCGCCGCCGGTGTCCTGAAACCTGCGCATAAGGGCAACCGCTTTGTCGAAAAACCCAAGCGCCTTCTCGTGCTCGCCCATTTCGAGATATGCTCTGCCAATATGGGCAAGCACCGACACTTCATCGTATGCCCCCCTGCCCTCGATGAGCGTCAAGGCCTGCGTGAAGTAATGCAGAGCCAAAGCAGGGTCGGAGAGAGAGGTATAGACCCTGCCGAGGTAATTGAGCGCCTGGCCTTGCCTTTCACTGTCGCTTTCCGACTCGGCGAGGGTCGCCGATTCGTGGCTAAGATTGATAGCTTTCTGCGCCTCTCCAAGTCCAAGGTGTATGATGGCGATGTCCAAAAGCATATCCGCTGTCTTCCTGCGGTTGGCATTGGCGCGGAAGAGTTCCAGGGCTTGCTGGGAATACTCAAGCGCGCTTCGGTATTTATGCATTTTGCGACGCGTCCTTGCGATATCGCCAAGCGTCAACGCAGGCTCCTGCTTGTAATCGCTGTTTTGCAGAAGCGGCAAGGCTTGGAGGTAGGCTTCATAAGCTTGCTGATTCTCTTTGAAGAGTTCGTGAGTGAACGCCACCCACTTGAGAGACATGGCTTGTAGAAAGCTTTCGCCGGTTTTCTCAAAGAGCCTGGAAGCGCTTTCGTATTGTTCGATGGCTTTTTCTTGCGACTCAACATCGCCTTTCTTGAACAAGCGCTCGGCTCCCTCAAAGACGCGATAGGCGCTGATCCGCTCTCTGTCGGCAGGCGTCGCCGGTCTCAATTCTTCAATCCTGATTTCATAGCTTCGCGTCGGCGCAGTGCTTCTGGTCGAGCGGACATCGAGCTTATAATTCCCTGGGGATTCGGCCAGGAAGAGAATCGTCTCCACTCCATAGGTGAGGTGCGGAGCGTCCGCTTCGGCGACCTTGCGGCCATCGGGCGCAAGCAGTGCCAGAGCCAGATTGCTGCCACGCTGTTCGAGCCTGACTCGAAGATATTGATTCGAGTCTAGGGTGATTTGGTAGGTATGCAACTGGCCGCCGCGCATTTCGCGGTCAAGGGGGTTATGAACTTCGAGGTGTTGGATCGGCGGATTTTGAGTTGTTGATGAAGGCGTGTTCGTCTGTTGCTGCGCCAGGATGGTGGGTGAAAGGGTCTCTGCAAACAAAACGCCGATTAGCCAGAGGGATAGGTAGAGTGCAATCGATTTCATTGAAGCCGGAATGGCGCAGCTACTTGACTGGAGATGAATCATCAACGCTTCCTCCAAAAGGGTAGAAATATCTATATCGCTTTTGATAAAAGTCGAATGACAGAGGAGAAGTATATCGTCTTCGCAAACCTCGCTTGGTACTAATCAACCGTATTTGCGAAAGCTAATCCTAGCACTGACTTCAATCGGGCTCAAGCGAGGCTCGGCAATGAAGAAAAGGCGGGTTGATGAAAACAAGATGACTGAGCTTGGATGCCGGTGAGAAAAAAACGATTTGAAAAATTGGTTCAGGACTTGCGGAGATTCTCGGTTGCGTCTTAACCTTTACTCCTTCAATTGGCACCGCAACTCGGATCTGGTTAGTAACGCGCTTGAGTTGAAAGAGAGTAGAAAGGAATAAGTAAAAAGAGATTGAAAGAGAGATTCATTTCTCAGTTTAATAGAACCACTTCTACAGGTGAAGCCTTATTCTTTGAAAGAAATTTCTGCTTTCCTCTGTTACAGGTTTTTGTCTGTCTTGTCAGTTGGCGAGTGCTTGAAAGTCAGTTCCCAAGACCCGCAATTATAGCCTTCCTGAAACGCTCCGCGTATTGATAGGAATTTCCCCTGATTTCCCTTAAAATTCATTTTTGATTGAGGCTTTGTAGCCCGGCAATTCCCCGACATTGTTTAGCGAGATTTTGAAAATTTTTTCTGCAATAAGGCAGAAAAATCATTGAGTACACCAATATGTCTGAATCCAAAAAACAGAAGGCGCATCTGCAATTTACACTCAACGGCGAACTGACAGAAGTCGCCTTTGCGCCGCACAAAACTTTGCTCGAAGTCTTGCGCGAAGACCTTGCCTTAACCGGCACAAAACACGGTTGCGAACTGGGCGAGTGCGGCGCTTGCACGGTGTTGGTTGATGGTCGAGCAATTTTATCCTGCCTGATGCTTGGGCTTGATGCAGAAGACCGCGAAGTCTTGACCATTGAAGGTATGGGAACCAATACCGCGCTTCACCCTTTGCAGGATACCTTTGCAGATTTAGGCGCGGCGCAATGCGGCTACTGTACGCCGGGCTTTTTGCTTGCCGCTAAAGAATTGCTCGACAAAAATCTCAACGCAACACGCGATGAAATCAAAGAGGCCTTGTCGGGTAATCTCTGCCGCTGTACGGGCTACATCAAGATTTACGAAGCCGTAGAGTTTGCCGCCGCTCGTATGCGCGGCGAAGACGCAGAGATTCCTAGAGAGATTGTTTACGGTCTGGAGTAGAAAAAGAAAAGTTTGGAGTACCGCCTTCAGGCGAAATCTATTGGGACAGGCAAAGTACCGTAGACTGTCGAGTCTGCGGATGTCTAGTGCCAGGAGCTCACTGGAAAACCAGCGGGCTTTGATTCGAGGGCGCCGCAGACTCGACAGTCTACGGTACCTGTAGGACTCCTGTATATTCGAGAAAACAGATATGAAAAATGGAAACGACGGAAAGCCGCTGAAGGTAGTTGGAAAACCTTTTCGCAAAGTTGATGCGCGCGCCAAATGCACTGGGCAGACGCGCTTTGCCGACGACATCACGCTGCCGCGGATGCTTTTTGCCAAACTCTTGCGTAGCCACGTGCCGCACGCCCTCATCAAAAGCATAGATGTGTCAAAAGCTTTGGCTCTGCCGGGCGTGGTCACCGTCATCACCGGCAAAGATTTGCCGATTCCTTATGGCATTCTGCCCGTCAGTCAGGACGAACACGCGCTCTGCATAGACAAAGTGCGATTCATTGGCGACCCCGTCGCGGCTATCGCTGCCCTTGACGAAGATACGGCGTTTGAGGCTATGGACTTGATCGAAGTTGAATATGAACGATTGAAAACCATCTCGACTATCGAAGAAGGATTGAACATCGAAGAGCCACGCATACACGAATACGGCGACAGCGGCAACGTGCATAAAAAAGTCTCGCTCGAATTCGGCGATATGCAGGAAGGTTTTGCAGAAGCTGACCACATACGCGAAGACTTTTTCTTTTACGAAGGCAACACGCACTTGCCCATCGAACAACACGCAGCACTTGCGCATCACGATGCCGATGGCAAGATGACGCTGTGGAGTTCAACGCAAACGCCGCATTATGTTCATCGCGCTTTAGCGAAAGTTTTAGAACTGCCCGCCGCCCATGTCCGCATTATTGCCACACCGAATGGTGGTGGCTTCGGCGGCAAAAGCGACCCTTTCAATCACGAAGTAGCGGTTGCCAAACTCTCAATGATTACCGGGCGCCCTGTGAAAATCACGCTCACACGCGAAGAGGTTTTCTATTGCCATCGCGGTCGCCATCCGGTCTTGATGTCCATTAAAACCGGCGTGAAAAAAGACGGGGCGATTACAGCTATGCACTTTCGTTCGTTCCTCGACGGCGGCGCGTATGGCAGCTATGGCGTGGCTTCCACATTTTATACAGGCGCGTTGCAAACGGTGACCTATGAGGTGCCGCGTTACAAATTTGAAGGCGCGAGACTCTTTACTAACAAACCGCCTTGCGGACCCAAGCGCGGGCACGGCACGC
>JANMSG010000416.1:0-2939 GCA_031389065.1 Acidobacteriota bacterium
ACGAAAAACGCCTGCGAAAATTTATCTCAACCATTGAAACACAATTGCCCGAAAGTGATTCATCTGAAAAGGAGCACGCCATCGCCATTCTGGTTCAGTTAATCGGCGGCGTGATGCTCTCGCGGGCTGTCAAAGATGAAAAGTTATCGAGCGATATTCTGAAAGCCTGTCGCCAGGCGGCGATGAAGATGAGCGATGAATAATGTAAGGGAGCGCGGGCATCTTGCCCGTGCGAGCTTTGACTGAATTCTCCTGTAAGATTAAGAAGATTCAAGTTCACGCGGGCAATATGGCGCGCTCCCCAAATAGGAAGTTAGGCAAAAGGAAAAAGGCAAAAGGCAAAAAGGAGAGCCCATCACAGCCGCAAGTTTACATTGCTTGCTCTACCCAAAATCTTTTGCTTAGGTGGTTAATAAGGAGTCTATATGAATCTCAGTGAAGCAACTACAAATTATCAACCGACAGCTTGCATTCTTTGCAGTCGCAATTGCGGTATTGAAGTAGAAGTTCGCGGGCGCGAGCTAACCATGATTCGTGGCGATAAAAAGCACCCGATTTCTGAAGGCTATCTTTGCCAAAAAGCGCAGCGTCTGAATTTCTATCAAAATCATGCAGACCGCCTCGCTTCCCCTCTGCGTCGGCGCGAGGATGGAACCTTTGAAGAAATCTCCTGGGAAACTGCTGTTCAGGAAATCGCCACAAAGATTGTTCACCTACGAGACACCTACGGCGGTCATAGCCTGGCTTTTTTTGGCGGTGGCGGGCAAGGCAATCATCTCGGCGGCCCTTACTCGAAGGGGTTGCGAACGGCTATGCGAACGCAGAATTATTACAACGCGCTCTCGCAGGAAAAGACCGGCGGATTCTGGGTTGACGGGCGTTTGTACGGCAGACAAAATTGCCATCCCACAGAAGACATAGAAAACGCCGAAGTCGTGGTATTCATCGGCACAAACCCCTGGCAATCGCACGGCATACGCAACGCCCGCGAAGTGCTGCACGAAATTCGCAAAGACCTCGCTCGCAAGATGATCGTCATAGACCCGCGCAAAACCGAGACCGCAAAAATGGCTGATATTCATTTGCAATTGAAGCCGGGAACGGACGCGTTTTTAATGGGCGCGATACTTGCCATTATCGTTCGCGAAAACCGTCAAGCCAGCGATTTCATCGCACAACGCACCGTCGGATTTGAAGCCGTGCGCAACGCTCTGCTCAAGGTGCCAATTGATGCGTATGCGAAACGCGCCGGTATAGAACTCGAAGCGGTTTACCAAGTCGCTCACCTCATCAGCGGCGCGAGTAGTTGCGCTGTCCGCACCGATTTAGGCATAGAACAAACCCTGAACAGCACACTCAATTCGTATCTGCGCGCTTTGCTATCGCTCGTCACAGGAAATTTCGGCAAACGCGGGGGTATCAATCTGCATACCTCTTTTGTACCTCTGGTTGGGCATTCGGTGGAAGGAAGAGAGTATCGCTCTCAAGTCAACCACTTCCCTGCCATAGGCAATCTGTTGCCGCCGAATATCTTGCCATCGGAGATTGATACAGAGCATCCGAATCGCATACGCGGAATGGTGGTTGACAGCGCAAATCCCATAATTACGATGGCAGATACCCAGGCGTATCGAAACGCATTTGCCAAACTTGAATTGCTCGTAGTCATAGACGTAGCGATGACGGAAACTGCGCGATTGGCTGATTATGTTTTGCCTGCGTCTTCGCAGTTCGAGAAATGGGAAGCGACATTCTTTAATTTGGAATTTCCGAAAAACGCTTTTCATCTTCGCAAACCTCTATTTGAACCTCTGAAAAATACGCTTGCCGAATGCGAAATTTACACGCGCATCATACGCGCGATGGGAGAAATTCCCGCAGACTTTTCTGAACTCGCAGCAGCAGCAAAGCAAGGACGTATGCAGTTTGCAATGGCATTCAAAAAGGCGCTGGCGCAACATCCGGAGTGGCTCGATTTCGCGCCGATAATACTTTATGAAACGCTAGGTAAGACTTTACCCGATGGCGCAGCGGCCGCCGCTTTCTTATGGGCTACGGCGCATCAATTCGCGGCGCAACACGCGGAAGCCGTTCATCGCGCCGGACACAAAGGTGAAGGGTTACTCTTAGGCGAAGCATTGTTTGAAGCCATCCTTCATTCGCATTCGGGCGTGATGTTTTCCGTCAACGAGTATGAAGAGTCCTGGAATTTCATCAGGCATAAAGACGGATTGGTTCATCTGGAGATTCCTGAAATGCTTGCTGCACTTGGCGAACTCGACGCGACAGAACCAGCAATAGCAGCAGATTTCCCATTCACTCTGGTTGCTGGTGAGAGACGCTCTTACAATGCCAACACGATTTATCGCGATCCCGCCTGGCGAAAGACCGACCCGGACGGGGCGCTCAAAGTCCATCCAGAAGACGCCGCTTCTTTAGGTCTTTCAGACGGCAGTTGGGCGCGTTGCGAATCGAAGCGGGGCGCGGCAATCGTTCGCGTAGAGATCAATGACACGCTATGTCGAGGGATGGTGACCTTGCCGCATGGTTACGGGATGGAGCATCCATTTGCGGATGGGCAGAGACATCGAACGGGAGCGCACATCAACGAATTGACCGCCGCAGAAGACCGCGACCCGATTGCCGGAACGCCTTATCATAAATACGTGCCTGTGCGCATCACGCGAGTTGATGAGATGGCAGTCAATTAGAATAGTAGGCAGTACGCAGTAAGCAGTAGGCAGTGAGGAGTAAGTAGTTGTTGCCTTCTTAGCCCGCGAATGCGGGCGAAAGCATATAGCCCAATGGCATTAAGTTAAGCAATAATCCTTTTCTTATAGCGATAATACTGTAGTTTTCGTGCATGGCTGATTACTTCCCGTGGATATTTCCGACCCTTTCGTTTCCGCGTTGGATTCTGACGGAATAAATACTCCAAT
>JANMSG010000286.1:0-3520 GCA_031389065.1 Acidobacteriota bacterium
AGGCGGCGGTTTTCGCAACGCCGACGTGCAATACATCATCACGGGTCCCGATTTGAACAAGCTGACGCAGTATTCGGAGCAGTTGCTCGAAAAGATGAAGACCATACCGGATGCCGTTGACCCGGACTCCACTTTAATAACCGGCAAGCCCGAATTACGCGTCGAAATAGACCGCGCGCGCGCCGCAGATTTAGGCGTCAAGGTGGGCGACATTGCGCAAGTTTTAAACACCATGGTCGCCGGGCAGGATGTCGGGAATTACAATGAAGGCACAGAGCAATACAACATTTTAGTCAGGGCGAGTGGCGAATATCGCACCAGCGTGGAAGGCTTGCAGCGCATGATTGTGGCGTCTGCCAAAGGCGGTTGGGTGAGTCTTGATAACCTTGTGAAAGTTCAAGAAGCAACCGGACCGTCTTCGATTGACCGGCAAAATCGCCAACGTCAAGTGATGTTGTTGTGCAATTCCAGGCCGGGCGGTTCGCAATCCGCAATCATTGATGCGATGAATACGTTCGTCGCTGAAATGAAAGTTGACCCGGAATATAAAACAGGGCTTGCGGGGCGTTCAAAAGAGCTAGGCAAAGCCGGTTACTATTTCGGTCTGGCGTTTTTACTAGCGTTCATTTTTATGTACATGATTTTGGCGTCGCAATTTGAATCCTTCATTCACCCTGTGACGATTTTGTTGACCCTGCCCTTGTCTGTGCCTTTCGGGGTGCTTTCGCTGTTGTTGACAGGGCAGAGCATGAACATCTTTTCGGCGCTCGGCATCTTCCTGTTGTTTGGCGTTGTCAAGAAGAACGCCATTTTGCAGATCGATCACACCAGCACCTTGCGCGCCGCGGGTATGACGCGTTACGCGGCAATCGTGCAGGCGAACCGCGACAGGCTAAGACCGATCCTGATGACAACGATTGCGCTGGTGGCGGGAATGATGCCGCTGGTTCTTTCAACAGGCGCTGGCTCAGGCACGAGCCGTTCGATAGGCGTATTGGTGGTTGGCGGGCAGTCTTTATGCCTGTTGCTGACGTTACTGGCGGTGCCTGTTTTCTATTCGATATTTGAAGATGTGCGCGAAATGACCGCGTGGAAAACTTTGGGCGGGCGCTTCGGTGGAATTACTGAAACCGCGCGTCAAAATGTTTTAACTCCGATTCGCAATCTCTTTTCACGCAAAGCAAAGAAGGGGAAATATGTTGATGAAGTATCAGGCGATTAAAAAGGCAAAATGCAAAAGGCAAAAGGCAAAAGACAGAAGTATATTTGTCTCGCAGTTGATTTCTCTGTGCCTGGTTATTGGTTTGCTGTTGCCTGTTGCGACACTGGCGCAGGAAGACTGCGAGAACAAACCGAAATCAAAGCTGGCGGGCAAAAAACTCGATGTGCCGAAAGTTGATGGCGCGGCTCTAAAAGAGAGTGACACCAGTCAAAAAACCGAGGAAGCGACGCGAAACAACGGCGTTGTCATGCAAAGCGCAGGCGCGATCAGTCAAACCACAAACGCCCAGCCAGAGGCTCCGAATGGTAACGCGACATCCACAAATGCCAAGTTGCCGACGCAAGACGCAAGCGCCCAATCTCGCCCTTTGCCATCGGCTGAAAGAGTCGGCGTCAATGTTGCCGAGCAGACGCCTATCACCTTGAATGAAGCCATAGCCTTTGCGCTTGCCAACAACAAAGACATCAACGCCTCACGCATAGATGTTGAGATGGCAAGGTTCGATTTGAACGGCGCAAAAGGCGCATACGACCCGAAGGTTTCGCTGGAATCTTTCTATGAACGTAGCCAAACGCCTGTCGGTTCAGTGATAGGCGGCAGCGCGTCGGGCAAACTCACTTCAACCAACGCGGCAAACCGTGCGCAAGTCAGCGGCAATTCGCCGCTTGCCGGTGGCATTTATCAAATAGATTTTTCGTCATCGCGACAGACCACAGACAATCAATTTGCGTCGCTCAATCCGCAATATCCCACAGGCTTGACTTTGAGCTACACACAGCCGCTTTTGAAAGGTTTGAAGACCGACGATAACCGTCGTCGCATCGAAATTGCCAGGAAGAATCTTTCGCTTACCGATTCGCAATTTCGCCAGCGCGCCATCGAAGTCATCACGCGAGTGCAACAGGCTTACTGGGATTTGGTCTTCGCTTTGAAAAATCTACAAGTGCAAAACGACGCGGTGACGCAATCGCGCGCGCAACTCGAAAGCAACAGACGACAGGTAGACCAAGGGACGCTTGCGCCCATAGACATCGTTTCGGCAGAAGCCCAGGTGACACTCTTTGAACAGAATGTCTATGTCGCGCAAGAAGGAGTGACCCGCTCCGAGAACAATTTGAAGTTGTTGATGTTGCCCGAAAGAACGGCGCAATTGTGGACCAAGGCACTGTTGCCGACGACGCCTGTTGATCTGGACGCGCCGCGTGTTGAATTGAACGAAGCCGTAACCCTTGCGCTGGCAAATCGCCCGGAACTGGAACAGGTGGCAAAGACAGCGGAGATCAATAAGGTCAATCAGAAATATTTCAACGACCAGTTAAAGCCGCAAATTGATCTGTTCGGTGTTTATACATCGGCGGGTCTGGCGGGAACTGTGGCGGATCGCGGCCCGAATCCTTTCACCGCAGGAACCATTGCTTTGACGGAGCGCATCAATCAACTGTCGCAGCTTGCGGGCTTGCCCGTGTTGCCGCCAACACAATCTTTCGGTGCGATTCCGCCGATTTTGGTAGGCGGCCAGGGACAATCGTTTTCAAATCTGTTCGGCTTTACTTACCCTACAGCTCGCGTCGGTGTACGTTTTTCATTGTCGGTTGGCAATCGAACGGCGAAGGCGAATTTAGGTCATACGCTTGCCGAAGGTCGCAAGATTCAAAATCAGCGTGAACAGTTAGAGCAAGCCATCGAAGCCGATGTCAGAAACACTCTGCAAGCTGTGCGTTCTGCACAAGCGCGTCTGGTTTCGGCGACCGCCTCGCGCGAGGCTACCGATAAGCAGTCCGAAAGCGAGCAGCGCAAATTTCAAACAGGTTTATCAACGGTCTTTCTGGTTCTCCAACGTCAACAGGAATTGATTGCAGCGCGCGGTCGTGAAGTGCAGGCGCAGACCGATTTGAACAAAGCCATTGCCGATTTCCAACGCGCTACAGGTTCGACCTTCAAAGCGCACAACATCACTGTGAAAGCAGACCAGACAGCGCCGCAGCTCGAACAAAACAACCAGCTTTAGAGCGTATTGCAATTGAGTATATTGGAACCCAAGTTTCTTGAGGTTCAGAGTTACGCCTTCAGGCGTGAGTTGATACAAACACTTCACGCCTGATGTTCTTTGATTAATTAAACGTACAACTTGAGCCTGCGGAGCAGGCGACAGCATAGAGCCCAATGGCATTAAGTTAAGCAATAATCCTTTTCTTATAGCGATAATACTGTAGTTTTCGTGCATGGCTGATTACTTCCCGTGGATATTTCCGACCCTTTCGTTTCCGCGTTGGATTCTGACGGAATAAATACTCCAAT
>JANMSG010000455.1:0-14387 GCA_031389065.1 Acidobacteriota bacterium
GTGATGGGGGGACACCTCAACTTCGAGAATAAAAGCTGGGTAAGTGCTAATCACCCAATGACTTGCTTTGACCTGACAAATCAAGTGAAAGTCACTCTCATCAAAAGCTTGCAATGGTAAAAGGGTAAAACATAAGTATGAATGGTTCAAAAACAGGTTTATCTCTTCGATTCACTTCCGTCTTCGTAATCGGGCTCATCCTGATGTTAATTGGCGCAACGCTGACGAATGGCGTACAGGTTTCCGGAGCTGCCGCAAGCCTGAGCGCGACAGCCGGCCTGAGCCTTTCAAATGGGTGTACAGGGGTGAACTTCAGCCAACCTGTAAGCACTCCAGTGAACGCAGGGGATATGCCTGCTTCCGTAACGACAGGAGACTTCAACCTTGATGGCAAAGCTGATCTGGCGACGGCGAACTCCGGCTCCAACAACGTGACCATCCAGTTGGGCGACGGAAGCGGTGTCTTCACTCAGCCTGCGGGCTCACCCATTGCCGTGGGGAATAATCCTCGTTTCGTAGTTGTCGCAGATTTCAATCTTGATGGTAAGCCGGATTTAGCGACGGCGAATGTTAGCTCCAATAATGTGACAATCCTTTTGGGCAATGGCAGTGGCGGCTTCACTCAATCAGTCAGTTCGCCGATTGCGATAGGAGGGTTTCTCCTTTCCGTAACCGTTGGCGATTTCAACCTCGATGGCAAGCCTGACCTGGCGACGGCTAATGTTCTCCTCAACAGCGTGACGATTCTGTTGGGCGACGGCAGCGGTGGCTTCACTCAGCCTGCTGGCTCACCCATTGCCGTGGGGAATAGTCCTAATTCGATAGCCGTCGCAGACTTCAATCAAGACAGCAAGCCCGATATGGCTGTTGCGAATTATAATTCTAACAACGTAACAATCCTATTGGGCAGCGGCAACGGCAGCTTCACGCAGCCAGCCAGTTCGCCCGTTGGCGTCGTGCTTAATCCGATCTCCCTGTCCGTAGGAGACTTCAATCAGGATGGCAAACTTGATCTGGCGACAGCCAACGATGGCTCCGCCAACGTGACAATCCTATCCGGTAATGGCAGCGGCGGTTTTACGCAACCTGTGGGCTCACCCGTTGACGTGGGGTCTCGCCCTCAATCCATAGCCGTCGCGGACTTCAATCTTGATGGTAAGCCGGATTTGGTGACAGCCAATCTTAACTCCAACAACGCAACAATCCTGTTGAACAATGGCAGCGGCGGCTTCAATGAGCCAGCAGGCTCACCCGTAGCCGTAGGGACTCGCCCTCAATCCGTAGCCGTCGCAGACTTCAATCTTGACGGTAAGCCGGATTTCGCGACAGCCAATCTTAACTCCAACAATGTGACAATCCAGCTGAACACCTGCGCTGCCCTGCCGTGCAGCGGGACAGATTTTACGCAGCCTGCTGGCTCGCCTATTGGGTTGGGCACTGCTCCATTTTCTGTGGCTACCGGAGATTTCAATCAGGATGGCAAGCTTGATCTGGTGACCTCGAACCCGAATTCGCAAACCCTCAACATCTTTTTAGGCAACGACAGCGGCGGTTTTACCCAACCGGCAGGTTCGCCGATCAGCGTCGGGACTAATACTGTCGAAGTCGCCGTTGGGGATTTCAACCGTGACGCCAAACTGGACCTTGTGACCGTGAACCCAGCCGCCAACAGCGTGACCCTCCTGCTTGGCAACGGCAGCGGCGGCTTCACCCTGTCGGCAAGTTTCCCTGTGGGAAAGGAGGCGCACCCTGCTGCCATAACCACGGGGGACTTCAATCGAGACGGCAAACTGGATGTGGTGACCGCGAACTCTGGCACAAACACTGTGACCACCCTGTTGGGAGATGGGAATGGCGGCTTCACGCAAGGGCCTGGCTCGTCAATTCAGGCGGGAAGCGGCTCTGGTTTCATAACCACAGCAGACTTCAACCGTGACGGCAAAACCGATTTGGTGACGGCGAACTTTTTCTCATCCAACATCACCGTCCGCCTGGGTGACGGCAATGGTGGTTTCACTATATCGCAAAACTCGCTTATTCCTGCAGGGGCGCGTACTCAAGCCGTGGCGGTAGGAGATTTCAATGAGGATGGCAAGCCCGATATGGCTGTTGCCGCCAGTTTCTCTGGCGTGACCATCTTGTTGGGCAACGGTAGCGGTGGCTTCACTCGATCGGCAGATTCGCCGATTTTCTCGGGGGACAATCCTATGTTCGTAGCCAAAGGGGACTTCAACCGTGATGGCAAAGCCGATTTGGCGGTGACCCATAGCACCAGCCCCAGCAACGTGGCAATCCTTTTGGGCAACGGCAGCGGCGGTTTCACCTATTCGGCAAACTCGCCGTGGGAAACAGGGTTAGGGCCGGTCTCCCTTGCGGTCGGAGATTTTAATCAGGACGGCAAGCCAGACCTTGCGACGGCGAACGAATTTTCGCAGGATGTAACCATTCTGCTCAACACCTGTAGCTCCGACACAACCCCGCCGCAGATTAGCTGTCCGGCAAACCTCACAGCAGTGACTGCTGTATGCGGGGGCACATCGCAGGTAATCAATTATCCTGCGCCAATCGCCTCGGACAACGTTCCGGGGGTGACCACCGTTTGCTCTCCGGCTTCGGGGACTACCTTCCCGCTTGGCACCACGACGGTCACCTGTACGGCTACGGATACATCAGGCAACACGGCGACCTGTAGTTTTACGGTCACCCTGTTCAACGCCTGTATTCAGGATGACGCCAATCCCGCCAGAGTTTTACTGTGGAACACCCAAACCGGCGCCTATCGTTTCTGCTGCAACGGCACGACCTTCGCGGGCATCGGCAGCGTAAACAACCGAGGCAGCTCTTACAACTTGACCCATAATGCCTCCGGCAGAAAAGTAATTGGTAATCTGGATTGCTCTATGGGCAGAGGAAATGGCAGCCTACAGCCTGTAGGCGCACCCGTCTGTTCTATCAGCGATAGAGATATTCGCAATAACTCCTGCGCCTGTCCGTGAAGGGTTCCGGAGGCTGTTGTCAGGCAATAGAAAGCTACAGACAAAGCTGGAATCGAGACGAATTGGGGTTGGGCAGGTGTCGGGGAAAATATGGCTGAACCCGCAATATGCGGATTGACTGTAAGGCGCGATTATCCTGCTCCCCTTGAGAAGTGGAGCACCAATAGTCCATCTTAAAGGCAGTTTTTCTGTCTTTTCGGAGGTGGATAATGGAACAAGATCAAGAGAAGATGCAGCGCTGGACCGCCAAACGACGCGCCGCTTTGGTCATCGAAATCCTCAGAGGCGATACCTCAGCTGCGGCATCATCAAAGCCGTCTGGCAAAGGCCAGGTGAGGTTGGCAAGGGCTGTAGCCGCCAGATACTTGTTGACCACTCCGACACTAAGCTTCAAAGCCGCGGCAATCTGCCTGTGACTGAGCTGAGCGACAAACTTTAAGCGAAGAACATCTTTGATTTTGCGCATGGAAATCCTTTCAGCCGACATAAGAACCCTCCCAAAAAATGAAATGGTTCTCATGATGAGGCGCTCAAATGAAGGACTCCAAAGCCAGAGAGAAAAGATTGTGCAAAGGTGAACGGTGATTTCGGAAAAGTGAAAAAAGTGTTCACGATCAACCGAAATGAGTGTTCACGTTCAAGCGAAATCACTGTTCACGATGACCCGAAATACGCACCCTGTGAGCGTTTCAGGGTATCTTGACTCGCCTCAACTCCCAAACGCTTGAAATAGGCATAGCTGTGCTTCACGAAGCATGCCTGTAGAGCTTCATTGACATTACTTTCGCCAGACAGTAAGACTATCTCGCCTTTCAATTCCGGCTATCTCAAGGAGAATCCCTATGACACTCAATCGTTCAAGCGTTCTTCGCGCTGCTCTACTCATTTCATTGGTGGCAAGCCTGACCATCCTATCCAGTAAAATTCAGGCTGATACAGGAAGTTGTGGCGGAGTTACTGTCACTCTTCCATTCAACGATGTGATGGGCAATCCCTTCTTTTGTCAGATCGCCGCTGCCTACTTTTCAGGACTCACCAACGGCACAAGTGCTACGACCTACACACCGGGCGCAAACGTCACACGTGAGCAGATGGCGGCGTTCATCACGCGCACCATGGATCAATCGCTCAAGCGTGGCAGCAAGCGCGCAGCTATCGGGAAATGGTGGACTGCGAAGGACCCATCCCTCCAAGTCACGCCGACCCTTTCGGCTGACACCGGCCCGCAATTGATCGCCAGCGTTGGCCACGCCGTGTGGGTGGCTTATTCGGGGAGCGGTTCGGTATCTCGCCACAACATCTACGCCAAGGAACCCCAGGAGGAGGTTAGAAGCTGGACAGATGCCCCTAATGCGCACAGCATCTTAGTCGACGGCCTCAGGGCTTACATCGTATCTAACGAACCGACCGGAAGACTTTACCTGATAGATCCCCAACCCGGCTTTAGCGCCGCATTCCTAATCAATTCTGACGTAGGGCCGGCTCCGTTTGGCCTTACCACTGACGGTGACTTCCTGTGGATTGCCAATTACGGCAATCTCCCCAGTACCGGCGGCATCACCAGGATTAGGCCAATCGGCATTGCAAAGCAGAGTTTTACAGCCGGTTTCACCCATCCGGTAGGCATACTATTTGACGGGGAGAACCTCTGGGTGACGGATGACGAACAAGGGCAGAGTGGCAATGCCACCCTCAAGCGAGTAGACCTGACGAACGGGGCAGTTCTCCAGACCATAACCCTGCAATCGGGTGCCTCCTTCCCGGTATTCGACGGGACAAACCTGTGGGTGCCCAACCCCCACTCTAACTCCGTATCGGTGGTGCGGGCGGTGGGTGCCTTGCGCGGCACGGTGCTTCAGACGCTCACCGGCAACGGGCTGAGCCAGCCGCTGGCGGGGGCCTTTGACGGCGAGCGGATCGCCATCACCAACCAGACCGGCGCGAGTGTGTCGCTATTTCGGGCGACGGACCTGACGCTGCTGGGAACCGTTTCATTTCCCGGTTCATTACCGCGGGGGATATGCAGCGACGGCCTCTACTTCTACATAACCAATCGAGGTAGTGGGGGTAAATTAAGTCGTTTTTGAGTGAAGGCGGGGCCGGGCTGAGAGTGCCCGCCGCGCCAAAGACTCCTAGGCACCGCGATGGAGAATCCTCTTAACCTCTACTGTGGAAGTCACGCGAAGCGAGCCTCTACCAAGCAGGCGCGTCAAGAGATTCAACCTGGCGCGCCAAGCTAAAAATAGTCCGTTTATGCTTCACGGTTGGCTATCAAGCGCGGCCTCTATAGCTTCTGCCAGCCCTGTATTTGCAAGGAGTTCGGCGTATTCGGCTTCTACCTTACTGCGGAGCGCCTCGAAACGCTCCCGCGCTTCAACTCCAAGTATCCGCTCAATGGCATCTCTTACTAACTGACGCGCGGCGTCAGGCGTCGTAACAACTGCGTTTGCCTCGCACTTGCGCGCTCCGTAGTTTCTTAAATAGTTCTGTACACACGGATATTGGTTATTTTTGTGTTTCGGGTCAGCCAGGTCGCGCGCTTTGCCGTCCTGATCCTGTCTGCTGGTTATCAGATTATCAATCCAAGTGTACCCCTGAGCCTGAATGAAATCATAGTTTAAGCCAAACCGGACGATTTTCAGGTGTACAGGTGAATATCCCGTTTCGCCATCTACCCACTGTCCATACTGAATGTCTTCGAGGTTCTTCTTGAGCGTGTCGGAGATGCGAAGCCCGTCCGGGTCGTGATCGCCACAGTAGAGCAACACACAATTCAGCCCGCGTTCCTCTGCTGGTTATTGCAACTGGGACTGGTCCGCTTTTGCAATCTCATTTGGCTCACTTACAGATCAATCTTTTTAAGAGGAGCGCCAGCTCCTCTTAGTGGAGGATGAGTGTCATTTGTTGTGGGGCGATGTTTGTGGGTATGTGTGGGGCAAGCGCGGCGAAGCGATTGAAATTGCGATGACCAATCAAAGAGAGCGCCAGACCTATTATGGAGCCGTCAATTTTTATACTCGCGAATTTCACTTGCAGGCGTTTGCGGCAGGCAATTCTACGAACACGGTAGATTATCTGAGATGGCTGATGCAAATCTATGAAGGGAAAAAACTGCTCTTGATCTGGGATGGAGCAACGTATCATGGAGAGGGGAAATTGAAAGAATTTCTAGGAGAAGTCAATGATGGGTTCTTGGAAGAAGATTGGCGCATAACCTTGTTGAAGTTTGCGCCAAATGCACCGGAGCAAAATCCTGTGGAAGACATCTGGCTGGCAGGCAAGAATCACTTACGAAAGAGTTTCGCGGAGAACAAAACTTTTGCCGCCGTCAAGAAATCCTTTTGTAGTTTTTTGCAACGATTTCTAGTCGCTTCAGTAAAGTTCGATTGGTATTCACCTGCTCCACAAATCATCTAGGAGAGCTATATTTGAAGTATGGGTTTGTCGCTTTGCTAAACGACCCGCTCCCTTTGTACTTACCGATGAAAACCATCCGTCAACTGAAATTGCTAGAAGAGTAGCGGGCTATTTTGCGGATGGTAGCAGGACTGTCGGATTTGCCCATACCACGCTGTAAAATCTTTACCTGCCTGCGACAAATTCAGAGATGGGCGGCTTGGTGAAGGGAATATTTCCATGACGACAGAACGACTTGATATCGACGCTCTACTGCCCGATCCGGCAGAACGCTTAGCTGAAGGCAGACAAACATAGCAGTCGAATTGCGCAACGAATGAAACGCACAAACATGGAAGAAAAGATCGATTGAATAATCTTTCGTTCAATCCACCTTCTGCATGAAGTAGGAACAATTCCCAGCCCTTAGTCTTGCCCATGGTTCCTTAGAAATCAGAAATGGCATGTCGGGCACGTAACCGACTACTAACTGTAGTTGACAAGCCAAGAAGATAGCTTTATACTCCACTCTCTTCTATAGATGGGGAAGCGGAGCAAAGTAATGCGTATCAACCCGAAAATCACACTTAGAGGTTTCAAGCCGGGGGCTCGCGGCGCGGGACATGTCCTGGGAGAGTTACAAACAACCGTAATGGAACTTTTGTGGCGCGAATCGGGCTTGACCGTAAACGAAGTCGAAGAGCGTTTGCAGCACCGGCGCGAGATCGCACACACCACCGTGCTGACAACTCTTGATCGCATGCACCGCAAAGGCTACTTGAAGCGGGAAAAGCAAGGCAAGGCGTTTGTCTATGCGCCCAGCTATACGCGTGAAGAGTTTGAGCGAATGATGGCTCAGGAAGTTCTCGGCGCTCTACTCGGGCAGTTCGCAGAACCGGCGCTTTCTGCATTCGTGGACATTGTTAGTGAAGATGCGGAAAATCTGGATCGTCTTGAAGCCATGATTAAAGAGAAACGGCGCAAACAAAATCAAAAGAACAATAAATAAACGAAGGAACCTCAGTGCTGATTCACGCCTTAGAAAATTTTATTCTTTTCAGTTCAGTCTTCGCTCTCGCAGGCTTTATTGTCGCTTATCTTTTGATGAGTGCTACGACCCGCGGTTGGTTACAATTTCAGCCCTACATACAATCTCGAACCTACACCATACTGCTCATTGTTCCGCCAATTCTTTCAATCTGGCTTATCCTCGCATCACTGCTGCCGGAAGCGATAATGGGCAAAGCCGCTTTTGAAGCAGCTCACCTTTCGCCGTTTCATGACCTACACTTGCTTGGAGAGGTTACTGGCGGACTGGAACCTTTTCTCACTTACCTGACAATGGTGTTCTTTATAGCGGCTGCCCTGTTCGCCGTGATTTCAACGGTACGGGGGTATCTGCGTGTCGGCAGTCTGGTCAAAAGATTAGAGGTCAATGCCTCACAGCCTTCCACTGAACAACTGTCATTAGTTCAAGAAACAGCAGCGCGATATGGGATGGAAATCGGGCTGGTGATGAGTAATTACCCCTTCTCGTTCGTCTGGGGATTCACACGCTCAAAGCTTCTTCTCTCATCGGGGCTGCTCTGCGACCTCACGCGGGAAGAACTTGCGGGAGTGATCGAGCACGAGGCGACGCACCATTTGCGCCGCGATAATCTTGTCAAACTTTTCCTCAACCTTTGCTGCTACTGTTCACTGACCTTTCCACTGTCGCGCCTGATCTTGAAATGGCGAGCCCTGGAAGTAGAGATGATCTGCGATGAAGTAGCGGCGGCGCGCACCGCTGCCCCGCTTGAAATCGCTGAAGCGTTAATCAAATTGAGAAGGCAGACGCTACCTAAAAGTGATGCTGCACTGATTAAAGTTTCCGGTTCTGCATTCGTGCCGGATGGTTCGCAAAGCTTCGAGCGCCGGGTACGTCGCTTGATTGATTTCGCAGATATTATACCTGAACCCGGACAGGTCGCCACGATGTCCATTCTGCGAAAGGGTAGGGTCTGTCTTATCGCTACCACTTTCATCACGACACTGATTGTGTCCACCCTGCTTGCCCCGTTAGCTGTGCATCATGCGGCGGAGGCTCTCATTCATTTCATAAAATAGAAAGGATGATTTCATTGACAACGATTCACAGCCCTGTCATCTCACCGCCAAAAACTACAGCACGTCGTTTCGCGGTTCTGGCGATCCTCTTTTTTGCCTCACTCGCTCTGACAGCCTGTGGTGCAAAAGGTAAGGATGAGCCGAATGAGGAAGAGGAGGCGTTATCGCGGACGGAATTCACCGAGCGCATCGAAAACTTCTTTGAACACGATCCGCTCAAAGCCGGCAAGTCAAGTCAATTCCTGATCCACCTGACCGACCTGAAGGACGGCGCGCCGGTTGAAAAAGCTGAGGTAACGCTGACCCTGCGCACTCAAAGTGGCGCAGAAGTCGAGCGCATAAAAGCCCGAATTGGCAAGGTCACGGGCATCTACGTTGCCGATGTGAAGGTCAACAATGTGGGTGATTATGACATAGAGTTTCACGTCAAGAATGAAAAACTCGACGAGCGCCTACCCTTGAAAGATTTTAAGGTGGAGTGAAAAAGCTGTGAGAAAAACTTACCGAGCAATACTCTCGTTCACGCTCTGCTGTTGTCTATCAGCCTCCACAATGGCGCAGTCTGTAGCATCAGGGCCGCAGACCACCGAGGTTCTCACCATCGAAATAGCGACCGATCAATTTCTCAAACGCAATCTTTCGGTCGAAGCGGCGCGTCTCGAAGTCGGCATCGCAGAGGCGGAAAGAATTGCCGCGCGTTTGCGTCCGCGGCCCGGGCTGACAATCAGCGCCGAGAATCTACCGATCTCAGGTCCGACGCCATCGAATCAGCTTCGGGAGACCGGGCTGACCTTCACACAACCTTTTGCAATCGGCAGTCAGCGTCGTCAGCGTTTGGAATTGGCCGAGCGGACAGTTGCCGTCGCCGAGGCGCAGCTTGCGAGCGTTCTGAGTCAGCGACTCTTTGAACTGAAACGAACTTTTTATGAGTCTGTGTTGGCGAACACCATACTATCGCTCGAACAGGAGAACCGCGACAATTTTGCCGAACTCCTGCGCTTTACGACGGCTCGCTTTCAAGAGGGCGATGTCTCGGAAAGCGAAGTGATAAAGGTAAAGCTGGAACGCATCAAATTCGACGCAACTGTTGCCAATGCCACGCTCACTCTGCGCCAGGCAAAGATTCGCCTTCTGGAGATGTTGGGCGAGAGCGATTTTGCACGGACGGAAAATGCGGAGCTGCGCGGCACCCTGGATTTTCGTGATGTCAGCATAGACTTGGCCGGACTGCGACAGTCTGCCTTAGCCAATCGCGCCGATGTGAAGGTGCTTGAAGCGGAAGTTGCGCGCTCTGAATCTGCCCTGGGTCTCGAACGTTCTCGCGGCAAGGGTGAAGTTACCCCCTATGTTGGATACAAGCGTGTTGGCGTAGATAACACGCTACTTGCGGGCGTCACCGTACCGCTGCCTTTTGGTAATCGCAATCAAGGAGGCATCGCTCGCGCTGAAGCGGAAAAAAGCGTTGCCGAAACCAACCTGCGAATCACACGCAATCGCACCTTGGCAGAGATTGAATCGGCTTACCGCGCCTATGAGACCGCGCGCGATCAGGTGCGCGCCTATGAGTCTGGAATCCTGAAACAAGCGGATGAATCGCGTGACATCACGACTTACGCATACCGAGAAGGCGCTGTGGAACTGATCACCCTACTGGACGCGCAACGCACGCGCGCCGAGGTGCGCGCCACCTACTACAAGGCAATGCTTGATTACTACACCAGCCTCTTTCGGTTGGAATTGACTACAGGGATGGAGATCGTCAAATGAGTACCAGAATCACGGATGAACCAGGGACGGATGTACACAATGAAGAGAAAAACCTGGGACTGTTGAAAGACCCCCGCTTCAAACGCTGGCTGTCACTTGGCATTGTCGGAATCCTTGCCCTCGCTCTCTTGCTATTTCTTGTGATGCGCAATCGCTCGGACAAGACGGAAACGGCGGTATCTCCGACTGCGGCGGCCTCGACGGGAACCGTAACGTTTTTGATGGAGCAGCAGTGGCTGATCCGTATGAAGCTGGCGAAAGCTGAACAGACCGAGGTGGCTCGCCAGATCACTGCCACCGGGCGGGTCATTCCGGCGGCAAATAAACAAGCTCTGGTTTCGCCTCCGGTTAGTGGGATTCTTAAAGGCGGGCAGTTGCCAAGAGTTGGGCAGCGCGTCACACAAGGTCAAGCCATCGCTGTCATCCAGCAGACGGCCACCTCTGCCGAGCAGGCACAGGTACGCGCCGCTGCCGCCCAGGTAGAAGCCCAGAACGCGCAAGTCGCTGTCGAGAACGCCCGGCTCGAAGGAGAACGCCGCGCCGCAGAGGGCGACGTCGAAGCGGCACGCCTTCGTCTCGAACTGGCCCGGAAAGAGGCTGAGCGCGCCGGTAGACTCTACGAGAACAAGGCGACCTCTCAGAGACAGGTGCAAGCGGCTGAGGCCGAGCGCGATGTCGCCCAAGCCGCATACAACGCTGCACTCAAACGCCGCGACGCCCTGGCTGCCGCAAAACAGGTGGCTCCGGGAAAAGTCAACGTTGGCAGCGCCAATTCTTCCTACACCGTCCGCTCTCCGTTGAGTGGCTATGTTACGAAAGTCAATAAATCAATGGGGGAGCAGGTCGCATCGGGCGAGAGCATCGTTGAGGTCAGCAACCTGGATGTCGTCTGGATTGAAGCGCCGATCTTTGAATTGGATTTAAGACGACTTGGCAATAATACCTCTGCCACTTTCACAACCTCTGCTTATCCCGACCAAGACTTCAAAGGGAAAGTGCTCGACGTGGGCGCCGTGATTGATGAACAAACGCGCGCTGCGACCGTCATCTTTGAAGTGCCGAATGCCGGGCGCGCGCTCCGCATAGGGATGCAGGCAAACGTGCGGCTCGATGCCGGCGAATCGGTAAACGCCATGATGATTCCTAAAGAAGCCATCCTTGAACACGAGGGCAAGAAGATTGTTTATGTGCTGTTATCAGGTGAAGAATTCCAACGCCGCGAAGTAACTCTCGGTGATGAATATGGCGATAAAATAGCCGTGCTTTCAGGATTGAAGGCCGATGAGCGCGTCGTCACGCAAGGGGCGCTTCAACTTAAACTACAGGAATTGCGCCCGGCAGATGCAGGCGCGCATTCACACGAAACCTAAGCACGAGTAATCGAATATGCTGAATCGAATCATCCAATGGTCTCTTCATAATCGGCTGCTCGTCATGGTTGCAGCCGTAGCGTTACTCATCTATGGCGGCATTGTTGCCTCCAGGGCTCAGGTGGATGTCTTCCCGGATTTGACCGCGCCGACCGTTACGGTTTTGACCGAAGCGCACGGCCTGGCACCTGAAGAGGTTGAATCGTTAATCACCTTGCCGATTGAATCAGCGATGAACGGCACGGCAGGCGTCTTTCGCGTGCGTTCCAACTCGGCTATCGGCATATCAATTATCTTTGTTGAATTCGAGTTTGGTACGGATATCTATCGTGCCCGTCAACTGGTGACTGAAAAACTTCAACAGGTGCGACTGCCAGTAGGAGTGCCGCCTGCAACGCTGGGACCCATCTCTTCAACGATGGGTGAAATCATGCTGATTTCGATGACCAGCCAGCAGACTTCGCCTATGGAGTTGCGCTCGCTTGCCGATTGGGTCGTGCGTCCGCGACTGCTCGGCGTCTCCGGCGTTTCGCAGGTGATGATTATTGGCGGCGACACCAAACAGTTTCAGGTGTTGGTTGATCCGGCAAAACTCGCAGATTATAAACTGACGCTGTCAGAGGTGACCAAAGCAGTTGAGGCGTCGAACGCCAATGCTTCGGGCGGCTTTCTTGAGCGCACCAATGAGGAGTATTTGATTCGCGGTCGCGGTCGCATCTATGCAGTTGAAGATCTGGAAAATTCAGTGATCACGGTTCGTGACGGCGCGCCGATTTTGATTAAAAATGTGGCGACGGTTCAAATCGGCGCGGCGCTCAAACGCGGCGACGGCAGCTTCAATATGCAGCCCGCCGTTGTCGCGACGATTCAGAAACAGCCGAACGCCAACACCCTGGAATTGACGGAGAAGATTGAAGAGACGCTTGCTTCACTCAAATCAACTCTGCCCCCGGATGTGACCATAGACACGAAAGCCTTTCAACAGGCTGACTTCATCAAACGCGCGGTCGGCAATGTGCAGCGTGCGCTCCTCGAAGGCGGCATCATGGTGATGGTCGTTTTGTTCCTCTTCCTGTGGAACTTCCGCACCACATTTATCAGCCTGACGGCGATACCGCTTTCGCTGCTCGCGGCTATTCTGGCGATGAGCTATTTCGGCATCACCATTAACACCATGACTTTGGGAGGCCTCGCCATCGCCATCGGCGAACTTGTTGACGATGCCATTGTGGACGTTGAAAACGTCTTCCGGCGACTGAAACAGAACGCTCAACTGACGACACCTGAACCAATCGTCAATGTCATCTTCAAAGCCTCGAGCGAGATTCGCAACTCCATTGTCTTTGCGACGCTGATTATTGTATTGGTCTTTCTGCCGCTCTTCAGCCTGGGTGGTTTTGAAGGGCGGATGTTTGCGCCGCTGGCTTTCGCTTATATCATTTCGATTAGCGCCTCGCTGGTCGTTGCGCTGACGGTAACGCCTGTGCTTTGCTACTTCATGTTGGGTGACGCAAAAGTGTTAAGAGATGAACACGATTCCAGGCTGGTGTTGTGGTTAAAGAATTATTATGCGCGTCTTCTCAATTGGACGTTGCGCCATCCCTATAAAATTATTGCCGCGTCGGTGATAATGTTGCTCATCACCGGATTATTGTTTCCGTTTATGGGCAGAGAGTTTCTCCCGCCCTTCAATGAAGGAACCTTGAACATCAATGCGAACCTGCCACCTGGAACCTCGCTTCAAGAGTCTTCGCGAATTGGCAATATCATTGAAAGCACCTTGCACGAAGTTCCTGAAGTCGTATCCACGACGCGCCGCACTGGTAGAGCGGAACTTGATGAACACGCCGCCGGAGTCAATACCAGCGAGATCGAGGTGGTCACAAAAGAGGGGGACCGTTCGCACGCTGAAATGATGGAAGCCGTGAGGCAAAGCCTGGCGCGCATCCCGGGCGTTGAAGTCGAGGTAGGACAACCAATTTCGCATCGCATAGACCATCTGCTTTCAGGAACCCGGGCTCAGATTGCCATCAAGCTGTTCGGTTCAGACCTTGCTACATTGCGCAACAAAGCCAATGAGGTCCGCGATGCGATGGCTGGCGTCGAAGGTATCGTTGACTTAATTGTTGAGCCGCAAGTCGGCGTGCCACAGGTGCAGATCAATATGAACCGGCAGGCTGCCGCTGCCGTCGGTCTGCGCTCCCAAGATTTGGCGGAAGCGGTTGACGTAGCGTTCAATGGGGAAGCGGTATCACAAGTCCTTGAGGAACAGCGCACCTATGACATTGTCGTGCGCTTTCAGGATTCGGCGCGCCAGTCGCTTGAATCAATCAGCCGGACGTTGATAGACACTCCGGGCGGCGCAAAAGTGCCGATCGGGCAGGTCGCAAAGGTGCAAACCGATCAGGGACCCAATACGATTAACCGCGAAAATGTACAACGCCGCATCATCATTCAAGCCAATGTTGCCGACAGGGATTTGGGCAGCGTCATTGAAGATGTGCGCGGCGCCATAAACCGGAAGGTTCAACTTCCGCAAGGCTACTTTGTGCAGTACGGCGGGCAGTTCGAGTCTCAGGAGAAAGCCTCGCGCCAGATTACCCTGCTCTCTGTCGTGGCGATTGCAGGAATATTTCTCTTGCTCTTTATTGCTTTGAAGTCTGTACGCTCGGCTCTTTTGGTGATGGCAAATCTGCCGCTCGCATTGATAGGCGGCGTGGTGATGGTCTTCCTCTCTGGCGGCACCTTGTCG
>JANMSG010000458.1:0-3063 GCA_031389065.1 Acidobacteriota bacterium
CGACAAGGTGACATTGAATGCAACCGTCGTAGAGGTAGGCGATAACACCATCACCTTTGCCGTCGAAGCTCACGACAGTACGGAAAAAATTGGCGAAGGCATACATGTCCGCGCCGCTGTCGAAATGTCGCGCTTTATGAAACGAGTCAAAGCGAAAGTTGAAAAGGATTAACATCGCGCACTTGAAGGAAAGAAAACATTTATGAATCACTCTGAGACACAACACATTTTTCGCGCAATCATTTTGTTATTTTCTCTCATCGCTCTCAATGGATGCGGTTCTCCGCGTTCATCGCTGCAATCAAACACCAACACACAAAGAGCAAAGTTAGAGAGTAATTCTCTTCCTGAACTCGGAACGGCGAATAAGATAGAACCAGGAGTACTTCTTTATAAAATATCGCTGCCAACAAAAGTAGTTACCAATCACCTCTGGATATATTTACCTGAAAAATCTTCACAACAAAAGATTCCTTGTGTCTTCATCCCTCCTGCCGGAAGTAAAATGTTTCATGGTATAGGTATTGGTGCAGGAGACCAGCCTGAACATCTACCTTACATTCGTGCGGGGTTTGCGGTTGTCGTCTATGAAATAGATGGACTGTTAAAAGACGATGCCACGAATCCTGAATTCCTTGCTGCTGCCATAGCCTTCAAACAAGCGGAAGCAGGAGTCGCAAATGCACGTGATGCGATTGATTATGCAATTGCCAAAATTCCTCAACTAGATAGCAACCGCTTTTATAGCGCAGGGCATAGTTCGGCGGCGGCATTGTCGTTGCTCGTCGCGGCAAATGAACCAAGAATCAAAGCCTGTATTGCATACGCCCCTGTCTGTAATGTGCCCAATCGACTGGGCAATAAATTAGTCGGGCTTCTGGATTCTGAGATTCAGGGATTCAAGAAATTCATAGAAG
Source organism: Acidobacteriota bacterium (assembly GCA_031389065.1). Classification (GTDB taxonomy): domain Bacteria; phylum Acidobacteriota; class Blastocatellia; order UBA7656; family UBA7656; genus JACQDB01. Next base: position 918 of record JANMSG010000458.1, read on the forward strand.
AAACATCCCCGCACAGTCAGAGTAGCAAACTTCGTTGCCCGACATTTCTGTTTTATGCTGAAGATGAATCTGTTGTATCAATAAGAGAGATCATTGATTTTTCAGAAGAACTGAAAAGGACGAATGGGTCGGTAACGCTTTCTCACGTTGCCACAGGCGACCATTACGATTCCATGATTGAAGAAGGCATTCCGCAAGGAATTCGCTGGCTCAAAAACTTAAAAGAGTAGTTATGTGGGCAGATGGTTTTCACTTCACTTGCGTAATGCAAGTTCGCTTGTTACTTTGAAGGCTCGCGGAGGCGCAGGGGGCCTGGTGGTTCTCGCGGGCTTCAAACCCGTTTGCGAGTCATCGAGAGATGGCTTGGGTGGGTTCGATTCCCACACGCCTCCGCCACGTATCAAGGGGAAAGTTAGTTTGATCGTTGCTTGAGCAAATTCCCTGAAGGCTACCCATGGCAAAGACAAAAATCGCTTGTGTACAGATGGATGTTGAGATCGGCAACGTCGCCGCCAATCGAAATCGCATCATTGAAAAAATTAACCAGGTCGCAGAGCAAGAAACAGAGCTTGTGGTTTTCCCCGAATGCGCTCTGACAGGTTATTGCTTTGATACGCTTGAAGAGGCCAAGCCGTTTGCGGAAATCATCAATGGCGAATCCGCCAATATCCTCGCCGAAGCTTGCAATCAAACGGGCCTTCACGCAGTTGTGGGCTTCATCGAAAAAGACGGCGAAAACTTTTACAACGCGGCGATGTTGATTACGCCAGATGGCATTATGGGCAGCTATCGCAAAGTCCATCTGCCGTTTCTTGGGGTTGACAGATTCCTCAAGCCGGGAGATCGCCCGTTCAATGTTTTCGATACCAGCTTAGGCAAAATCGGCGTCAATATCTGCTACGACATCAACTTTCCGGAAACCCCGCGGGTGTTGAAACTTGCAGGTGCAGAACTTTACGTTTTGCCGACAAACTGGCCCACAGGTGCGTGGCGTACACCTAAGTTTATGCTCAACGCCAGAGCCCAAGAGAATCACTTTGCCGTTGCGGCGGTCAATCGCGTAGGTACAGAGCGCGGCTGGCGATTCATAGGGCAAAGCAAAATCATTGATTGCATGGGCGATTTGATTGTGGAAGCCAGCGAAGATAGAGAAGAGACGCTCTTTGCAGAGCTTGATTTGCAGGAGTCAAATCGAAACAAGATTGTCAACGTCGCCGGCTCTTATGAAATAGACCGTCTGGCAGACCGCCGCCCTGAGTTTTATTCAATCATTGCAAAGGAGACAGAAGTCAGAAGCAATGCAACGACAAACACCGAACGCCGATAGACTGGCTACGCGAAAATTTACAATATCCTTCATGCGTTATTCTTCAAATCCATTCTGACTCCTGACTTCTAAAAATGCCATGCCTTTTCCTGAAAGCTCCAGACTCGAACTTCCTATCCTGCAAGAACTCGAAGCAACGGGCGGCAGCGATCAACTGCGCTACCTCTACGACAGACTCGTGCGCTATTTTCCTCAATTAAGCAACGACGATTTGAACGCCAAAAACGCCAGCGGGCGTAGTCGTTGGCACGCTTTGGTTCAACGCGCCGGTCGTCAATTGATTGCAGAGGGAGAATTGAAACGCGACGCTTCGCATTGGATGATCACAGCAAAAGGCAGGCGCCGCATGGAAGCCGAAGATATGCGGACCATCACCACAACGCCGATTGCCCAGGAAGCACCGCGCAAAATCTCGCACAAAGAAGCGCAGCAAATGTTGATTGAATTAGGCGAATTATTAGGCCGTCACGCCGAATCTGAATACGATTATTATGATGTAGTTTGGCGCGACAGCGCCTCGTCACCGCGTTTGAGTCACGTGTTTGAAGTGCAGATTTCAGGCAGCGTTGACAGCGCCCTCACAAGACTCAAACACGCTTATGACGCGCAACGCTCGCGCCCTTTTCTGGTCATTGCCGACGAGCGCGATATCAGATTTGCAGGCAAGAGATTAAGCGGCTCGTTTCATGAAATTATAGAAGTGATAACTCTCATCGGCATGGGCGAGTTAAAACAACTCTACGAATCCTTGAAAGCGCACAAATCTTTACTTGAAAAAATCATCTCCGAAAAATAGCTTCACAAAACAGAAAAGGTTTG
>JANMSG010000468.1:0-10301 GCA_031389065.1 Acidobacteriota bacterium
CAACCAACTCTTTGCCGGTGCCAGATTCGCCGCGAATGAGAACAGTGGTCTTGGCTGGAGCAACCAAAAGCGATTGCTCCAACACCATAAGAGTCGCGTTACTGGTTCCAACTAATGGACCGATTTCAGCTCTTTGCGGAACTTTGATCGTTTGCGAAAAGGTAACTTGTTCGTCTTCCTCTGTAGTGCGAACGTCCAGATTTAAACGCAATGCCTGGCCGATGAGCGCCGCCACGACAGCAAGAAAACTAGAGGTATCATTGAGAACAACGTCATCCTGAGATTTGGCCAGCGCACCGAGCGAGCCGATCGTCCGTCCTTGAATTTTCACCGGAACACAAACGAAAGCGCGGACTTCACGTTCAGCAATGATCGCTCCCGTGCGGTTGAGGTATAGCGGTTCATCACTCACCTGCGGCACAACTATGGGTTTGCCAGAGAGCACAACACGCCCGGTTATGCCTTCTCCCAGACGATAGCGAGCCTGCTCGCGACCGCGACCGCTGACGCCAACCGCAACCATGACTCGGATATCTCGCGTCCGGTCATCAAGCAGCGATAGCATGCATTGTTGAAGCTTGTGCCTTTCATCAAGCATAACAAAGATGCGTGAAATTGCGTCCTCGATGCTGATTGCCTGGTCAAGAAGACGATGCACCTCCTGTAAGGTTTTCAGCTTTGTATCCTCTACCCTCGGCATTTCCAGCGCCGAAATCTCATTCTCTACCATAGAACTCATATATAATTTTCCGATAGCAAGATGAATATTTTCAATCGCTCCGACAACTTCGACTCTCGCCAAAAACTCGCATATTCAATGCTGATATTCTGTACTCAACTTTTGAATCTCAGCTTACAACACCGCTATATTCATCACGCTTCATCTGGTTATCTTCGAATACCTGAGCAACCACTGTGCCAGCGCACTTCATCAGGAAACATGTGGATTCCTTGCTGAAAATGAAACGATCAGATAAATCAACTTCTACAAATTTGTACCCTTTCTTCAGATTTCAGACATTAATGTCAATCGGAGATATGTAAGAATTCCACCGTATCTCATCTCAAGAAATTAAAAATTAGACCTTTCGTTTTTTATAAGAATGGGGGAATTGAGGGATTTAAATTCGTTTGAGAAAAGCCAGGGTCTCGACATGATAGGTTTGCGGGAACATGTCAAAGGCGGTGATGCGCTCAATTTTATAATTGCGGGCGATCAGTTTTTTCAAATCACGGGCGAGAGTATGCGGGTCGCAAGAGACATAATTGATGCGTGCAGGGTTTAATTTCGCTATCAAATCAACAGCTTCGGCAGCGCCGCTTCTTGGCGGATCAAGCAGTATGAGGTCCGGCGTTTGCGATGCCTGTTGATTGAGATGATTATTCAGCCAGCGATCAACGCGGTTACATTCGACCCTGCTATTTGTCGCTTCATTAAGAGAAATATTTTTATTTGCGAAATCTACGGCGCGAGCGTTTGATTCCACGCCGATGACGCGGTTGAACTGGCGCGCAAGTTGAATTGTGAATAAGCCAACGCCTGCATAAAGGTCTAAAGCGAAATCTCCTTTTTCAACACCTACTGCTGCTTTGACAAACTCATCTAGCAACCAGGCGTTAACCTGAAAAAAAGACGAAGGGCTGAAATGGTAAACGGCTCCGGCAACTTGGCGCTGTATATCATTCGTAGAAAACCCTGATATAGACGGTGAAATCGAAATATTGGATTCATCGAGCGGAGCTTGCAAATCGTTGGATGAAATATTGCTCACTGCCATTTCAATATCGTCTCTAACCTTGTTCAATAATTTGCTATCACTTTTTAAGCGATTGCGAATGGATTTTAAGGCTTCATTCAATTCAGGCAATAAAATTTCGCAATGCTCGACATCGCAAACCTCATGTGAATTCGATTTGTAAAAGCCAATTCTTATCTCATTACTTCCGAGCCTGGTTTTGCGTTGATCAGGAGGATAGTTGAATTTATCGCTGTTGAATTTACCTTGCTCGACTTTGATTTTTGCGCGCAGGCGATAATTGAACTCCGACGCCGAATGAATTTTGATGGCGTCCGTCCATTCTATTTGCCCGGTTCTTTTCAGCGCATCACGGATGAAGCCTACTTTTGCGGCTAATTGATCCTGGTAGTTTATGTGTTGTAACTGACACCCGCCACACTCGCCAAAATATTTGCAAGGCGGTTCTCTACGCATCGAAGAAGGGCTGATGATCTCTTCAATCACAGCACGAGCAAAGCTCTTTTTTCGCTCAGTAACTCTTATCAATAGCCTTTCATCTGGCGCACCTCCTTGAACAAAAACAGCAAGCCCTAGATGACGCGCAATCGCTTCGCCACCGTAGGCGAGACGTTCAGTTTTGACTTCGATAAGGTCTCCAACAGAGAGTGTGATGTCATTCATATACGAAGGCTAAATGTAAAACAGGCTCAGGCGCGGGATACAATGCAATTCACGAAGGCGACGCGAGAGGAAGTTTTGCAAGGTTTGCTCGAAAATCTTTTTATCCATCTTCTTCTTATAGGCTTTCAAATGTGATTCGGCTTCTTCACGGATTTTACTTTGCTGACTTTCATTCAACGATTCTGTGATGCTCTTTAAAATCATTCTGTCTATCGCGTCAAGGTCATGCTCCAAAGCCTCATCATTGATTTGAGCCGCACTCGCAATTTCTTCAGCAATCACGCGCAGACGTTTCCGCGAACGCTTTATCGCTTCCTCTACGCCCAGCTTCTGTCCCTCTTTTGCAAAGTTTTCAGCAACCGACAGCTCGTTGTAAGAATTATCCAAAAATTCAAGGATTGCTTCTTTCGTGAATGCCGAAACCAACTGTTTTTGTGGGTGAGAATCGCCGTCTGTTTTCTTTGATTCTCCAGTTTGGTTATCAACTGTTGGTGCGCCGACTTGAGAAAGTCTGTAGTCAGCAAACATCGTCTCAACGGTTTGTTCACAATAGAAGATGGAATTGACTTTTCTATATTTACGCACCCGCGAATCGTACGCATCGAAGGCATCGTTAATGGCGCGTAAGACAACATGTAGAGGGATGCCTGCGGTCTTCCAGCTTTCGATTAAAGCCCAATCCATAGGCGATATGAGAAGCGGTTTGCCGCGACGACGAACAAATTCCTCTTCAATTTCTGTAAAATAATTGAAGTAGTTGAAAGCTTCTAGAGTTTCGGACAAGGTTCCTTCATTAAGTTTCTTCACTGGAGCAAAACAAAGGCACAAAGTCGCAAAGCTAAAAAATCTTTTGCCTGGCGTTTTGTGCCTTGGTGATCTCGGAAAAAACCGATTCCTTAAAACATATTGCTAATCATCCCGATCACGTAGTAAACAACAACCGTTACTACCATAACCAGAAGCATATACCCTACGAGCGAGGTGCCTTCTTTTGATGCCGCCGCATTGAGCGGACCGATTGAACTGGTATCGTTGCCTTCTGCCATTTCATTTCTCCTTTTTTAGATTCTCGAAAAACAGTTGATGATAATTTTTAAAGTCTATTCGATGAAAACTACGCCAAGGGAGTTAAACGCCCTATGATATTGCCTTGGGTAATCTCCAGTTGTTCGCGGACGATCTCAGAATTTGAATTGTTCAAACGCAAGGTCGCGGCGATATCACGCGCCGCTTCTCGGAGTTCTTTTTGCAAGACGTTGGCTAATCTTTCTCTTTCGTCTGACGAAACCGCTTCGGTGTTTGCTTGCGAAAGATGGGTTCGAGTTTCAGATTTAAATACGCTGACCAGATAAGCAAAATTTGGCACAGGGTAAAGCTGGGCTATGCGAAAGCCTTCCCGCATCAATGCTTTAATATCACTTTCGTTTTTGCCATCCAGACTCTTTAGAGCCTCCTCATCTGCTTTTGTCCAATTTTTGTTTGCCAGGTCTTCATAAAAGTGGCGTACCCCTTCCATGTGTTCATCGTTTGATGAAGCGGGACGCTCTTCAAATTGTTTCAATCGTTCGCTTACTCTGGCAGCGGCTTCTTCAAACTCTTCGCGGCAGATGTTGGTAATTTCCTGTGTTTCACTTGCCCTGATTCTCATAATTTCACCTCAGCTAAACTGTACATATAAACTTCGTATCTAAATACAATATAACGAAGCCTTTGACTCAAACAAGCCCAACGGTGTTTCGAATCAAACAAGTGCCTGCTGAATTTTGGCGGCGGCCTTGGCAAGCATTTCGTCTTCGCGTGCAAAGCACCAGCGCATATAAACATCATGCTCCGAGTCTTCTATAAAGGCGCTGCCTGGCACTCCTGCAACCCCTGCTTCTGAAATCAAAAAGTTGTTCAGTTGGCTTGCATCTTTGAATCGCTCTGGGATACGCGCCCACAGATAAAAGCTGGAAAGCGATTTGTAAACTGTAAAACCTGAGCTTTCAAGAGCTTTGCAAAGGACGTCGCGCTTGCGCCCGAAATCTGCCCGAAGCCTGTCGTAGTAACTGGTGTCTGCAAGCAGGACGCGAGCCATCGTGTGTTGCAGAGGCGTTGGCGTACAGACGTAGAACACATTTCCCAAGGCACTCAACCTGCCGACGAGATTACCTGGACCATAGAGATAACCTATACGCCAACCTGAAACTGCCCAGGATTTCGAAAATGAGTTCACTGTAATGGTGCGCTCGAAGCCACCCGCCAGAGACGCTATTGAGATATGGTCTTCCTGCCTGTGGGTAAAATGCTCATAAACTTCATCGGAGATAATCAACAAATCGAATTCTTCAGCGATGGTGATGATTGCTTGTAATTCATCTTTCGTATAGACCCGCCCAGTCGGATTGGCGGGCGAACAAACGATGATTGCTTTGATCGGATATTCTGCACGTTTCGTTCCTTCGCGACAGACGCGGCGCAATTCATCAACATCAAGATCGAGGTTGTCGCCACGAAGTTTCACCGTATCAATGCGGGAGTCGCTACTTGCCAGAGTCATTTTATGATAGGGGTAGTAGGGCTCGAAGAGGACGGCTGATGCGCCGCGCAAATAGGTATGAGCAATGGTGACGATTCCGCCTGTGCCGCCCGGCGTAATAATTAATTCAAGCGGTTGTGCGTCCGGGTTAACGGTGACGCCGTTATACCTTTTTACTTTTTCAGCAACGGCATGGCGCAATTCTTCAACGCCTTCAAAAAAGCTGTAATGATTCAAACCTTCTGCAACGACTTGGTTGAGCGAATTTTGCAACAGAGGATGAAGTGCGACTTCGTTTTGTCCTTGTACAAGATTGCCTTCAGGCTGAAGGAGGCGAGCGATGGCTCGAATATCTGGTTGAGTAATTTTCGTTTTCGTCTGCAAAATGAACCTCCAATAAAATGCGGCGGCACCGATGATCGCGCCTGATATATGAACCAGAATGGTAAGGCTCAGGTGTGGGAGTGTCAAGTTTGAGCACCTGTTGAGAGGTTTGAGTATCAGCAGAGTTGTGTGTATAGGTTTTCGAACATTTGATTACTTCGTTTTACGACAATATGTTATGCCATCGTCTGCTTTTACTTTTCTGCTATCAAACACAGAGAAGAATTGAACGCATCCTGATCGATATAGAAATCCTAAATGTACCGTAGACTGTCTAGTCTGCGGCGCGCTTGAATCAAACCCTGCTGGCTTTCCAGTGAGTTCCTGGCACGAGACTACCGCAGACTAGACAGTCTACGGTACCTTCGCTGTCCTCAATGATTCATTTAGGAAAGCTATAGCTTCATCAGGCTCAAACTCCAGTTACAAAGGGGACAGAGGCATATCAGGAAGCCTGATGTGCCTCTGTCCCCTTTGTAACTTTGTGTTGAGAGAGCGTCTCGCTCGTCACATACTATTGAAAGCCGGTTTCATCAAAGCTCCCGGTTTCTGGCTAAAAGCAACCGTTCGGATTGTTGGTAATGTCTGTGTCATTGAGTTGATAGGTCTTCGATGAGGGTACCCCCTGCATCATGACGATGACGGTCGCATTGCCCTGCTTTGTGCAGGGGTTGACGAGCGCGGAGACGCTGCTGTTGGGCCCGCCGCCGACGAAGTTGAGTTTGCAGCTTTTGACCGACATCGAAGCAATGCCTTCGGCGTAGACGCCCTTGTCGCAGTCGGAGAACTGATAAGCGCCGGTCACGGAGTTGATTTTGAGGTAGCGGTTTGTCGCGTCATTTTTGATGATGATGTCAAAAGTCGGCCCGACGGCAATATAAGAGACCAGCGCGAAATCAAACGTTGAGTTCGCGGGGTTGAGGAATTGTCCTGCCACTACAAGGTTGCCGTCGTTTTTGACAACGACAGCCCCAACATTGGGCAAATCATTGAAGGGTGTTTTGATTTTGCCGTCATTGTTGAAAGTCTGGTCGAGGCCTCCATTTGGGTTGAGGCGTGCCACCGCAAAAGCGTTCGGTCCGTCGGAAGGGTCTGCATTGGCGGCTCGCCCGACGACGACGATTTTTCCATCCGCTTGAATCGTGACGGCCTCCCCAGTATCGCTATCACCATCAAAATCAATAACCACTATGCCCTGATTGCCGAAGCTCCCGTCAATAAAGCCGAATGAAGAGACTCTCGCCATTGCAAAATCTGACCCTTGGTTGGAAATCGTCGTACCGGTGAGGACAATCTTACCGTCAGCCTGGACGGCTATGGCACTGAGTATACTATTGCCACTATCTGGAAAGCCGATTGAAATTGTGCCTTGAACGTTAAAAAAGTCATTTAAACCATTTTGGTCTAACCGCGTAAGCAGAAACTTTCCATTCAGGTTTCCCCCGATGATAACTTTCCCGTTGTGGATGGCGACAGCCGAGGCTTGCGCATTACCGGATTGATAGCTGATCTCACGGATCCCGCCGCTCCCGAAACTCGCATCCACATTGCCGTCGGCAAGGTAACGGATGGCAAACATATTGCTGTTGCTGAACTGAGAGGTGCTGCCGGCGACAACAATCTTGCCGTCTTCATTTTGGACAGCGAGATCGGCAGGGACTTCAACTACGGTGCCCGGGAGGTTTGTCTTGACAATGCCGCCGTTGCCGAATGTAGGGTCAAGATTCCCGTTCGTGTCATACCGGGCCAGAGATAAATAATTCTGTTCAACATTATTGTAGGAACGTCCAAGGACGATAATCTTATTGCCCTGAGCGGCGACCGCAAGGGCGCGGTCAAAATCAGATATTTGGGTAATTACGATGCCGCCCTGCCCGAAGTTGGGGTCGAGAATGCCATTGGCTGCGTAGCAGGCAAGGGCAAACTTTACTCCAGAACCCTCTGTATAGCCGACGACAACAATGCGCCCGTCGGGCAATGTCACCATGTCTTCAACTAGATCATGGTTACCAGTGTTGGTCGTGACTTTGCCGCCGTTGCCGAAATTAGGGTCCAGATCGCCTTGAGCGGCAAAGGCGCTTCCCGGCAGCAGGAGGTGTATAGAAAAGATCATGAGTGCGAGCAATCTCGCACTCGACTTGTAGAAGTGGCTCACCATACGGCGAGTGAAATTCGATTCAAAACGATAGATGCTTCTCATGAGTTGTTTCTCCTTAAAGTTTTAATATTGCCAGCCTATTTGGTCTGGTTGCTCTTGACGACTACAGAGTAAGGAAAATTCCGAGCGAGTTGCAGAGCATACTTATGCGTTTTTTTAGCAGAGCAGGAGCGGCGGAAGTACCGAGGCTTGCAAGATGGCCTCCCTTCAAGAGAATGTCCATGCGACGCAATTTCTCTGCAATGCGATGAATTGGGTTTAGCGGTACCGTTGAAGGCACGGTTAAAGAAACAGGGCAAGTCTTTGTATCATCTCAGCAAGATTGGTGGAGGTTGAAAAGAGATAGGACTTACTCAGGTAACGTACCGTAGGTTGTCCAACCTGCGGATGATTTAGGCAACGCAGTTTTTGGCGGTCGCCAAATGGCTTGCCAACCAAGATGGCAGCAGACTAGGCAGTTACCTGTACATTTTTTACGAAAGTCCTAAGAGTTTCAACGCTCGCTTACACGAATCTAATGACGCGAAACCCATCGGCAAGGTGAGGCTTAAATGATGCGGCTGCGGATAGCTTTACTTACGGCTTCGGATTTTGAGTGGACGTGAAGTTTTTCGTAGATACTGCGGATGTAATTGCGCACCGTGTTGATGCTGATATTCATCTGTCCTGCGGAATTCTCGTAACTGTAACCGTCGGCGAGCAGGCGCAGTAAGCGGATTTCCTGCGGCGTCAGTTGTTGGTCGAGTGTTGCAGGCGGACCTGTCTTTTGAAACAACGTCACCACCTTTCTCGCGATTTCCGGCGACATTGGGGCGCCGCCTTCGTAGGCTTCGCGGATGGCTTCAAGCAATTTCACAGGCGGGGTTTTCTTGAGCAAGTAGCCGCAGGCGCCGTTGCAGATGGACTCAAAGACTTTGTCCTGCCCGTCGTAAATCGTCAGCATCAAAATCTGCATATCGGGGTAGTGTTTGCGGAATTGGCTCACCCCTTCCGAGCCGAGCATCCCTGGCAAATGGATGTCCAGGAGCAATACATCGGGAGACCCAAGCGACAGCAATCGCAACGCTTCTTCGACCGAGCCGTAAGTTCGCTCGCAGGTATATCCAGGTGTTGCATTGATCAACATCCTTAAACCTTCGCGCAAACTGCGGTCGTCTTCGACAATCGCTACGGTAATGGCTGATATCTGTGGTTCTGAACTCGTAAGCATAAGCTTCCCCTTTCGTACACACGCTTGTGGCTTTGCGATGCTAGCCCAACCTCAAAGGCGTGACAAGAGCATATTTATGCGCATCGCTACTATATTTTCTTTTTGCCTACTTCAATTTTCTAGCCCCGCAAGTTCAGTTTCTTCAGCGGAAGGAAAAAGCATATCTGCGCGCCTTTGCCGGGTGAAGAATCCAGGTCGAGTTGCCCGCCGACTTCGCTGGCTCTCGCCTGCATATTCTTCAAGCCGTTGCCGCCCATCCCCATAAACGACACTTCCGGGTCAGCCATCACGAAGCCTCGCCCGTTGTCGCTGATCTCGCCATAGAGCCTGTTATTTTCGAGAAAGATGCGCAAGCTTGTCTCTGTGCAGTTGGAATGTTTGACGATGTTGTTAATCGCTTCTTTGAAGATCAAATAGAGATGGCGGCGCTCATCGGGTGACAGTTTGATTTTCTCTAATTCTTCCGGGAACTCGAACGTCCAGCGGATCTGCCGGCTTTCCAGCGCGTCAGAGGCGAACTGGCGTATGCGCTGAGCGACGCTCTTGAGGTTGTCTTTGCGCGGGTCAATCGCCCAGACGATGTCACTCATGGAATCGACCAGCGAGCGCGCCGAATCGGCAATCTCGTTGAGCATGTTATAGGTCGTCATATTCAGATTGCCGGTCTGTTGTTTGACCACTTCCGAAAGGATTGCCATGCGCGAGAGACTGGCGCCGATGTCGTCATGCAGGTCTGTGGCGATGCGCGTTCGAATGCGTTCGAGTTCGAGGAGTTTGCCGAGGCGATAGCGATAGGCAGCGTAGACGAAGAAGCCGAGCGAGACCGCGACCGTCAGTACAAACCACCAACGTTGCCAGACCGGGCGCAGCACGATAAATGAAACCGATGCCGGTGACGTCGTGTAGGTCTCCTCCGTCGTCACGGCGCGCACAAAAAAGCGATAAGAACCGGGCGAGATATTCGCGTAGGTAACGGTGCGCGAACTTGTGGGAATGCTCCAATCGCCGTGTGACCCTTCGAGTTTATACTGATAACGCAGTGTCTCTCCTGCTGCCAGACTCAAGCCGAAAAAATCTATCTGTACCTGTCGCTGGTCCGGCTCTAGGGTAATGCCGTCTACCTGCGTTGCGCCGATTTCAGAGAGCGGCATGGGTTGACCGGCAATCAGAATTTTATTGATGAAGACGGGCGGCGCGGCGACGGGGTTATCTACTTCGGGCGTAAAGCGCGATATGCCTCTTGAAGTCCCCAGCCATAACGCGCCATGCTTATCACGAAATGCCCCGCCGGTTCCTGCCGTCGTCAGCCCATCCGCCGTTGTGTAATACTTAATCTGCCCGGTCTCCGGGTCAAGCCTGTCCATGCCGCGACTGGTAACGAAATAGATTTTCCCCCACTCATCTTCAACAACATATTGGATATGATTACTGCTCAATCCCTGGGCAATCGTATAGGTCGTGAATTGCATGATGTCGGTTAAAACATCGTCGAGCCTTTTGAGGCCTTCCAGAGAGGTGGCAATCCAGATGCGACCTTTGCTGTCTGAATACAGATCGTGTATACGGTTGTTGATTTCATCGAGTGATAAAGAGATTTTTGAGAAGCGCCCG
>JANMSG010000487.1:0-11326 GCA_031389065.1 Acidobacteriota bacterium
GGCAGGCTATTTCGGGTTTTTCGCTCACGCGGGATTTATGCGGGCGGTGGAAGAATCAGGGATTGATTATTGCGCCATAGCCGGGTCAAGCGCTGGTGCCATTGTTGCCGCGCTGCACGCTTCAGGCGTTCCCGCTGCGGAAATTATTGAAACCCTTTTAACGATTCGTAAAAAAGATTTCTGGGACAGCCACGGGGTCGCGGGAGTGATGCGCGCGCTCATCAAAAAAGGGCGCGGCTGGGGCGGTTTGCTCAAAGGCGATTTGTTCGAGCGCTTGATTGACAAACGCCTTCGCGTCAAAACTTTTGAAGAATGCAACAGACATTTGTATTTGACCGCGTTTAATTTAACCCGAGGCATTGACGAGACTTTCGCTTCAGGAACGATTGCCGATAAAGTGCGCGCGTCTTGCAGCTATCCTTTCTTGATGATGCCGAGAGCGATTGACGGTTGCGAGTATTGGGATGGCGGATTTCTGGCAAAGACTCCTTTTGAAAAGCTGGTCGAAAAGGAACAACCTGAGCGCTTGATTATCCATTACCTGCCGACGCGCGAAGATGAGAGAAGTTTGGGCGAGCGCAACTGGACAGCTTTCGCTATGCTTGAAAAAGCGCTGACGGCAGCGCGCAAAGAGATTGAACAGCATCGCATCCATGCGCTCGGCGAGATGAAAGAAAAGATCGTTTGGATTGAACCTGTGGTGCCGCAACTTGCCCCTGACAAACTTTCGCAAGGCAGAGAGGCTATTGAAGCAGCGTACAAGTTCGGTCTTGAACATTTATCAAAATTAAAATAGGAGGGGCAATGAGAAAAGTAAATCTCGAAGAAAAGCTCTCGTTATTTACGGCACACTGGGAGCCGAAAATCGTTGGCGAGTTGAACCATCAGCACGTCAAGCTGGTAAAATTTCAAGGCGAGTTCGTCTGGCACCATCATGAATGTGAAGACGAGATGTTCCTGGTTGTGAAAGGGCGTTTTCGCATGGATTTTGAAGACCGTAAGGAATGGCTTGAGGAAGGCGAATTCATCATCGTCCCGCGTGGCGTTGAGCATCGTCCCTTTGCCGAAGAAGAGGTATGCGTTTTGTTGTTCGAGCCTGTCTCAACTCTCAACACAGGAAATGTGGAAGGCGAGTTGACGGCGGCGGAATTGGAAAGGCTTTGAACGATTCACGCGGCTCAATTTATAGGTTTGAGTATTGATTCACCAACGATGTGGCTTTCGTATTCCGAGTTTTCGAGCCTTCAAGTTTTTGCTACTCTTACGAATTCGGTTGTGAAAGCTTCGCGGCGATAGGTATAATTCTGTGTTTCGGACTGACCAATCAAAAGAAACTATAAACGGAGAGGATTTTTTCCCATCCTCTGAGCACGGATAGATTTATAGTTGCAAGATTTTGCTTTGGAAAACTTCTATTCATGGCGAAATGATTATCGAACAAGCAAGGTCGAAAAATTCAACGTGCAGCTTTACCAGAGACATAATTTAAATATTTTTATGCTTCAACAAGCAAATAGCGCGAATGTAGTTAAGGAGAGATTTTTAATGAGGAAGTTTGTTTTATTTTTTTTAACCGCAATTTTGACTGTTTCGGGTTTCGTGACGCCGGGTCTGCTTGGCGAAAAGGAAACATACGCACAAGCAGCCGCGCCTTTTTTAAAGGGGCTTCGTCCAGATACCATCACTGCTGGAAGTGATTCTTTCACGCTACGAGTTGATGGGAGTTCTTTTCATGCCGACGCGAAGATATTGTTTGATGGAGCACCGCTACCTCTACCAAGAGTTTCCCGAAAAGGGAGAACCATTCTGGCAGAATTAGATGCTTCCGCGATTGCCACTGCTGGCACACACACGGTTCAAATTCTTAATCCTGACGGACAAAGAAGCGCGACCGCAACCTTCACAGTTGTAAATCGAGAACCGACTCTACGTATACGACTCAGTGGCAATGCTGTACAGGAAGAGACTGGAACTGATTTATTGTTCGATATAACGGGCGAAGGATTCGATGAAAATTCAACAGCGATTATCTGGGGCTTTGACGCGGTTGTTACAACCTTTGTCAATAGCGAAAAGCTCACCGTGCAAATTGCCGGAGAGCTTTTAGAGGATCCTGCAACCATCCCTATCTTCGTTCGCAACAAAGGCGGAAGAATCTCGAACACGGAGAATTTCTTTGTTGTGCCGCGCCCCGCGAAAATTGATTCGATTGAACCGAATGCGCTGGAGGCAGGCACGGAAGATTTCCTGCTTACCGTTCGAGGCAACTTCAAGCCAACCGCCTATATCGTTGTCAACGGAATGCGATTTGAAACAACGCAGAGAAAAGAAGGAAGGCTCGAAGCCATGATCCCGGGTTCGTTTCGCGCTCAAGCCGGCCAATTGGTCGTACGCGTAGAACAAGACGGCGTGCAATCAAGAGATGAGCTTTTGCCGGTTTCGCCGACCACCGGACCTGTCATTTTCAATCTGTCTCCGACGCGCTTTCGCATCAGTGAAGACAAAACGGTAATTGATATTTACGGCACAAACCTTGGTGACAAAGTAACGGTTACCATTGATGGAGTGGAAGCAAAGATTCAGTCTTCGACAAAAACGGTTTTGACAATCGTGATTCCTGAAACGATTCGCTCGACGCCCGGTACACACACCATTCAAGTAAAAGATGCGGATGGCAATCTTTCGCTTACCGCAACGTTTGAGGTGGTTCCTGACTATCAAGTGTCTACACTGGCAGGTGATGGACGCGAAGGCTTCGTCGTATCAGGTTGTGTCAGCGGCGAGGCGGCGCGTTTCCGTCGTCCAAGACGAATAGCCGTTGGTCCAGACCATTTGTTGTACATCACGGATCAACAGAATCACGCTATACGCACGCTCAATCCGACCACCGGCGAAGTCTGCACCATTGCAGGCACAGGCGAGTTCGGCTATAAAGACTCAGCAGACAGCACCGCCGCCCCTGTTTTCTCTTTCCCGAATGGCGTAGCGGTGGCAAGCGACGGCACGATTTACGTGACCGAAAATGGCAATAACGTCGTGCGCCGAATCGTCAGAACGGCTACTGGCGTCACAGTTGACACCATCGCGGGAACTACCGAACCCATCACAGGAGCAGCCAGACAGGCGAAGTTGAATGCGACACGCGAGGGACTGGAAGGCTTCAGAGAGGGCCCGGCAAACAACGCGGCATTTCGTAAGCCTGATGAAATCCTTGTGGCGCCTGATGGCTCGCTCTATTTCACTGATCCTGGTAATCATTCCATTCGCAGAATCACGATAAACGGTTCGCAATTCTTTGTAGAAACCGTTGCCGGCAACGGCGTTCCTGGCTTCATTGACGGCTCTTTAGAAGTCGCAAGATTCAACATACCTACGGGCATGGCTATTTCCCGCGATGGAATGTTCTTATACGTTGCAGACACTGCCAACAACCGTATTCGCCGCATCAATCTGTTAACTCGTCGAGTAGAAACGCTGGCAGGCAACGGAGACTTCGGAGGCCTTGACGGACCCGGAGGACTCGCCAGTTTGGCACAGCCAATCGGCGTTGCAATTGACCCGAACGGCGTTTTGTATGTCAGCGAATTTGGTGCTTTCAGGATTCGACGCATTGACCCTGCAGGTAACGTAAGCACAGTTGCAGGCACAGGGGGAGCCAAGTTCAAAGATGGTGCCGGACTCAAAGCAACCTTTAATGCGCCTAGAGGATTAGCGATTGATGGCGGATTCCTCTACGTTGCGGATTATGAAAATCTACGCATTAGAAAAATCCCTCTGCAATAGAGCAGCAAACAGTTACTCAATTCGCAAAGCAAATTTCAGGGCTGGCAATTCAATCCAGCCCATTTTTTTTTGCTGCGTCACGCTAGACAAACCAAACGCTCGAAGGGCTTTGCTTAGCTGCGATGTCTATAGGTAACCAAGCTTTACAGTCTACCTTCGACTCTACAACTTTTTTCATACGCACCACGGAAGAAATGAGGAACAAAAGCGTGTGCATCACTACATCAGGTCGCAGCAGTCCCAAGCCTTCTTACTGATTGCTTTCATCACCATCCGCAAAAAAATCCCACCTTTATTATTAGTCTTTTTTTTATCCCAACTTCGCGTACAATGTCACTGTCATCTGTTGCCTCTCCTATCCCCCTTAAGATAATTCACATCTGTTAGAAAGAACAACTAACTATCTGGAAATAGGTTATGAAACGAATTAATAAACAAATCAGGAAGTCGCAAGGCATGTGGGAACGCTTGGCACTCTGCTGCAAGGGAATGTCGGCGCGGAAATTCTATCGAACAATATCGCTGGCTCTGACGGTGCTTGCTATCGAGAGCCTGGTCTTTACCGCTTATACACAAGCTGCCGATTCCTCTAGCTACCGCCCGGCAACTCTCACAACCGGCACGGCACTCTCTGGACTGGGCTGTTTCATACTGCTTTTGCTGGCTGGCCTATTCAGCATCCGCCAAAAGAAGTCCACCCAAGGGGCCAACGGCCTGACGATCTCCTCGGCGGCAACGACCTCGCAATCCTTCGACAAGCCAGACGCAAAAAGCCAAGAACATTATCCGTCGCCACAGGATAATCAGTCCTTGTTTTTTCAATCTAATCCGCTGCCGATGCTGGTTTGTGAAGCCCAGAGCTTAGCTTTCCTGGCGGTCAACGAGGCAGCACTGCGCCAATATGGCTACTCACGGCAGGAATTCTTAGCGCTGAGCCTCAACGATCTTGAATCCAAAGAGAAAGATGGCCAAGCCGCCGCCGTTCCGACCTCAGATGTCAGCACTCACAAAATCGTCAAGCATCGAAAAAAAGACGGCAGCAGTATTGAAGTGGATAGGCACTCGCAGGCCTTCGTATTTGAGGGCAGCCAGGCAATATTGTTGACCCCTTACGACATCAGTAAATGGCAGCAAGCCTCAGAAAGCTGGGATCAGGAACGCCAACTCCTGCGCTCCCTGATGGATCAATTACCAGTATTTATCTATGCCAAAGATCGCCAGAGTCGCTTTGTCTTCGCCAACCTGGCAGTTGCCGCCAGCAAGGGCGAAACCATTCCCGATAACTTAATTGGCAAATCCGACTTTGATTTTTACCCACCTGATTTGGCAACTCAATATCGCGCAACTGAAGATGAGATTATGTCCAAAGGTGAAGGAGTCACTGACCTGGAAGTATATGAGAAGGACAAAAATGGCTTCGAAAAGTGGTTCTTAAATGCCAGAGTACCGTGGTTTGACCGCCAGGGCAAGGTAGTCGGCATCCTCGGTGTCAACCGTGAAATCACCGAGCGCAAACAGGCAGAAAGAGCCCTACAGGAATCACAGTTATTGTTCGACTCCTTATTCAATGGCTTGCCACAAAACATTTGTTGTAAGGATAAAGACGGCAGATTCAACGTCGCGAATAAAGCCTTTTGCCAAACCATAGGGCTGCCGCTTGACCAGATTCTCGGCAAAACCGATTTCGATATCTTCCCTACAGACCTCGCCGAGAAATTTGTGTCAGACGATAGACGGGTACTGGCAGGCGAAGTGATTGATGTCGTCGAGCAGAACCAGACACCAGACGGGGAGCAAATATTCGTTCAGGTCGTGAAAACCCCACACTATGATGCCAAAGGCGAAATTGCCGGATTGCAGATCATTTTTTGGGATGTCACGGAACGCAAGCAAGCGGAAGTGGCTTTGGATAAAAGCCTCGCCCAATTGCAGATCATCGTCAACGCGGTCTCCGAAGGTGACCTCACCAAACGCGCTGTCGAAGACGGAAATCATCTCGGGCGCGTCGCTGAGTCGGTCAATAAAATGCTCGACAACTTCTCCAAGATGATCAGGCAGGTCAAAGCACTCGGTTTAACCGTCTCCTCGAGCGCCATCCAAATCCTCGGTGCCAGCGAAGAGATTGCCGTCGGTTCGCAAAGACAAGCCGATGAGATCACCAATACTTCTGCGGCCATCGAAGAGATGGCGGCTTCTATGAGTCTGGTCTCGCATAACGCCGATAACACTACGGAAGCCGCGCATCGCGCCTTGGAGATGGCCAAACGCAGTGATGAGGCGGTCGGCGATGCCTTCGAAGCCATGGAGCGAATTGATCTGGCGGTGCGCTTGACCGCCGAAAAGATGCACACTCTGGCGCAACGCAGTTCAGAGATCTCCGAGATCTTAGGTCTCATCAGTGGGATTGCTTCGCAAACCAATCTCTTGTCGGTCAATGCGGCGATTCAGGCGGCCCACGCAGGCGAAGCGGGTCTCGGTTTCAGTGTAGTCGCTGATGAGATTCGCAAGCTCGCTGAACGCAGCGTGCAGTCTACGAAAGACATCAACAAGCTGATTAAAGCGATTCGCACGGAGACCGGCGAGGCGCTCTCATCAATGGACATCGCCTTGAGTGAAGTCAAAAGCGGCAGTCAGTTGGCAGCGGTCGCCAGTCAATCCATTCAGGATATTTCGGTAGTGGTCACCGAGTCGGCGTCGTTGATTGAAGAGATTTCGGTGGCGGCAGAAGAACAGGCACGGGTCTCGCATAACATTGCGGGAGCGATGCAGACGGTGTCGAGCATAGCGATTCAAACGAGCACCGGTACCCACGAGACCTCGCAGATTATGCAGAATCTGGTGAGCATCGCCGAAGACCTCAGCACGGCCGTCTTGAAGTTTAAGATCACAGAGGATGGCTCTAAAAACTATCTATAAAGCCGAACAGAAATATATTTATTTCGCCCTTACAGGGGCGCAGGAGATTTAGCATCAAAAACTTCCTGCGCTCCTTCAAAGCACAACTTGCACTCCATATTCGCCTTCCAGAGCCTGTGCAACTGGCTATTCCCTTCTGCGCCTCGAGCGCCAGAAGAAGCTGATACCCGCAGAGTTATCGTCACTTATGAGAAAAATTCTCAACATCTATTTTGGCGCGATGAAGTTATGCTTCCTCTACAGATCTAATGGCACAGGAATGAAGATTGTGACATCAAGGTTCAGATTTTCTAAAGTATAGAATTTGAGACGAAGATAAACATTTTAAATGGTATTGTTTGTTGTGCAAAGATCCTTATTCGGAGCCAAATAAAACTCAATGTCCGTAAAGTTCAGAGACTATTACGAAGTGCTTGGCGTTACGCGCAACGCTAGCGAAGATGAAATTCGCCAGGCCTTTAGAAAACTCGCGCGCCAATATCATCCCGATATGAACCCTGGTGATAAAACCTCCGAAGATAAATTTAAACAGCTTAATGAAGCGAACGAAGTTTTGTCCGACCCCGAAAAGCGCAAGAAATATGACCAACTCGGCGTCAATTGGAAAAACGGCGCAGACTTCACTCCACCGCCCGGCTGGCAGAAAACTCAGGTACGCTACACAACAGACTTTAAAGACGTATATAGCAACGATAATCAGCGCAGTGAGGAAGGATTCGGATTCGGCGGTTTCAGCGATTTCTTTGAAGCGATGTTTGGCGGCGGCAATCGTCAAACCACACAAAACCACCAACGCAGTCAAAGCACGCAAAGCCGCAAGCCTCAAAACAACCACGATTTTGAAATCGAAATCACCATTCCCCTCGAAGACGCCCACAAAGGCGGTCGCCAAAAAATCGCGCTGAACCAAAAAGCCAGAACCTGCCCCGCCTGCAGAGGCGAAAAAAAATTAGGCAGCAACCTCTGCCCGGCTTGCAAAGGCGCAGGTCAGGTCTTAACCCAGAAGACTGTTGACGTCAACCTACCGCAAGGTGTGCGCGATGGCGCAATCATCAAAGCCGCAGGACAAGGGCATCGCATCTCCGGCAGCAATCAACGCGGCGATCTCTACATCAAAATCAAACTCAAGCCCCACCCAGTCTTTGCCGTTTCAGGCGATGACCTGAACGCCGAAATCCCTATAGCACCCTGGGAAGCCATCTTCGGAGCAAGCTTTGAAGTGCCAACCCTTGAAGGCAAAGCCGAAATCAAGATTCAAGCGGGCGCGCAAGGCGGGCAACGCCTGCGTCTGCGCGGCTACGGATTGAGCAAACGCGGCGGTGGGCGCGGCGATTACTACATAAAATTGAAGATCGTCGTCCCTCAGAACCCTACGGAAAAGGAGAAAGAAGTTTATAAAGAATTGGCAGAAATCAGTCAATTTAAGCCGCGATAAATAGATAAATCAAATATCTGAGTGAGTTTTTATCAAATTTTTTATTGCCACCACGCTCAATTTGCATATATAATCTGTCGAGTCATAAAAACAGGCTGATAAGAGTATAGATTAAAGGGGTAATAAGGATGGATATCAATCGTTTTACAGAAAAAGCGCAAGCGGCGGTTCGTGAGGCGCAAACCCTTGCGACTCGCTACAGCAATCAGCAAATCGAAGTCGAACATCTATTGCTTCCCTTATTGGAACAGGAAGGCGGTCTAGTGCCCTCGGTTTTGAGCAAAGCGGGGGTAAATGTTGATACCTTGAAGCAATCTATTGCAACCGAGATCGGCAAATTCCCTAAAGTCTCAGGTCCTTCTGGTCCTGTGGATCAGGTTTATATCACTGCGCGTTTGAACAAAGTTTTCGTAGCCGCAGAAGACGAAGCCAAAAAACTCAAAGACGATTACATCAGTGTAGAACATCTCTTGCTTGCCATCATAGACGAAGGCGGCGCGGCATCTCGCATACTCAATACACTCGGCGGAAATCGCAAGCGCGTTGAAACCGTGTTGAAAGAGGTGCGCGGCAATCAACGCGTCACCACGCAAAATCCTGAAGCGACTTACGAATCGCTCGAACGCTACGGGCGCGACCTTACGAAAGCTGCCTCGCAAGGCAAGCTGGACCCTGTGATTGGTCGCGATGACGAGATTCGTCGCGTCATTCAAGTGCTTTCGCGGCGCACCAAAAACAATCCTGTGTTGATCGGCGAACCGGGCGTCGGGAAACGGCTATCGTTGAAGGCCTGGCGCAACGCATCATTCGCGGTGACGTGCCTGAAAGTTTGAAGAACAAACGCATCGTCACGTTGGACATGGGCGCATTGGTTGCCGGCGCGAAGTATCGCGGCGAATTCGAGGAGCGTCTGAAAGCCGTTCTCAAAGAGGTGCAGGAATCGAACGGCGAAATTATTTTATTCATAGACGAGATGCACACCATAGTCGGCGCGGGCGCGGCGGAAGGTTCTATGGATGCGTCGAACATGTTGAAGCCCATGCTGGCGCGCGGCGAGTTTCATTGCATAGGCGCTACGACGCTGGATGAATATCGCAAGCGCATCGAAAAAGATGCTGCGCTGGAGCGGCGTTTTCAGCCAGTTCAGGTAGACCAGCCGACTGTCGAAGACACCATTTCGATTTTGCGCGGTTTGAAAGAGCGCTATGAATCACATCATAAAGTTCGCATTAAAGACTCTGCGCTGGTATCTGCAGCCGTGCTTTCACAAAGATATATTGCGGATCGGTTTTTGCCCGATAAAGCGGTTGATCTGGTGGATGAAGCCGCCGCGAAATTGCGAACCGAAAATGAATCAAAACCCGCAGAGTTGGATGAAGCCTCGCGCCGTGTGATGCAGCTTGAAATCGAACGGGAGGCGTTGAAGAAGGAAGTTGACTCGGCATCTAAGCAGAGACTGGAAAAGCTGGAAAAAGAGTTGGCAGATGTTTCAGCTAACGCAAAACAATTGACCGCTCAATGGCTGGCAGAAAAAGCGTCTATTGAAAGAATCCCGAAATTAAAGGAAGAAATTGATAACGTAAAAATTGAAATAGCCAAAGCCGAGCGAGTCTCTGACCTCAATCGCGCTGCAGACCTTAAATATAAGCAACTGATTCCTCTCGAAGAAAAGTTGCGGAAGTATGAGTTAGAAAGTGACTCAAATGAGGAGTATGAGCATCCTCTGAAAGAAAAAATTGAAAAAGCGAAACAGGAGATTGAACACATAAATACCGAAATCGCCAAGGCGGAACAAAATTATGATTTGAATCATGCAGCAGAACTTCGCTACGAAAAGCTTACAGCCATTGAAAGTCAGTTGCGTGAATACGAGCAACAGTTGAATGAAGACAGGGAACAAATACAGAAATACAAAGATGAGATCGTCCTTCATAAAAAGCCACGTCGTCTGTTGAAGGAAGAGGTTGACGAAGAAGATATTGCTGAAGTCGTCAGCCGTTGGACGGGCATCCCTGTTTCAAAATTGCTCGAAGGCGAATTGCAAAAACTGCTTTCGCTTGAAGAGCATCTGCACAAGCGTGTCATTGGTCAAGAGGAGGCAGTAAGCGCCGTGTCCGATGCCGTGATTCGCGCCCGTTCAGGCCTCAAAGACCCGAATCGTCCGATTGGTTCATTCATATTTTTAGGACCTACAGGGGTTGGCAAAACCGAACTGGCTCGCGCTTTGGCCGGCTTCCTGTTCGATGACGAACACGCGATGATTCGCATAGATATGTCCGAATATCAGGAGAAGCACACGGTGGCAAGACTCCTTGGCGCGCCTCCCGGTTACGTGGGTTACGAAGAAGGCGGACAGTTGACCGAAGCCGTCAGGCGGCGACCGTATTCGGTTGTCTTATTCGATGAAGTTGAGAAGGCGCATAGCGATATTTTCAACGTCTTGCTGCAAATACTTGACGACGGGCGACTGACGGATGGACAAGGTCGCGTCGTGAATTTCAAGAACACGATTATCATCATGACCTCGAACATAGGCAGTCATTTGATCCTCGAATACAGCGGTGAAGCCGAAGGCGAAAAGTACGCCAGCATGAAAAACAGCGTGCTCAATGAAATGCGTCGTCACTTCAGACCGGAGTTCTTGAATCGCGTTGACGAGATTATCGTCTTCCACGCTTTGACGCTCGAAGACTTGAAGCACATCGTTGATATACAGCTTGAGCGTTTGAGAAAGCGTCTGGATGAGCGCAGAATCAATCTTGAGTTGAGTGATGAAGCGCGTTCGCATCTAGCGGAGGTCGGCTACGACCCTGTGTATGGAGCGCGGCCTTTGAAACGCACGATTCAACGCGAGATCGAAACACCGCTTTCGCGTTTGATTTTGAAAGGTGATGTGAAAGACAGCTCAAGCGTGCAGGTCGGCGTAAGCGAGGGACAGATCACTTTCAACTCGCAACCGCAAACCGCTGCTGAAGCAGTAAGATAACAACAGTAGGCAGTAGGCAGTAGGCAGTTATATTTGTTTTTGGTGTGAATTGAGACATTGATATGAATGACAGAAGAAGCAAAAAATCAAGAAAATCGAAAGATTGCTTACTGCCTACTGCCTACTGCCTACTGTTGTTATCTTACTGCTTCAGCAGCGGTTTGCGGTTGCGAGTTGAAAGTGATCTGTCCCTCGCTTACGCCGAC
>JANMSG010000497.1:0-6446 GCA_031389065.1 Acidobacteriota bacterium
CGCAGGGCAACTGCCCGCTGCGGCATGGCTGATGATTCGTTCCAGGCTGTCTGTGTGAAAATAGAGGTCGGTTGAGGGTTGGAGATTGTCCGCGCCGCACGTGTTATAGCTCATAATTGTTGAACCGCTGCCAGGTTCGTAAGCGCCTGCCGCACTTCTTTGTCCCCCACAATTGCCGGTTGTACCGTTGAAGCTATGCGGTGCGCTAAATTGTTGACCGAATTCGTGCGTCACACCTTTCGTAAATATGGCATGCGGGAAAGATGCGCTGGCGCCACCCATCGTAGAAGCTCCTCTTCCCTTATTGCTGGCGGAGCAAATCACACCGAGTTGAGCAACCCCTGAAAAGGCTACAGAATTCGCACCCACAGTAATACCGCCAAAGACGTGCCCTATATCATAATTCGCACTGCCAATCACTGCATTGAGTTTGGTTTGGTTTTCGCCAAGCATCGTACTCGGCGAACTGTTGGTGTAGCCATCGGTCGCCGCGTCCGTAAAGATGATACTCGTTTCATTGGCAATGAGTTGAAAGGTGATGGTTGCTTCTCTTTGGTAAATCGCGTTGATTAGATTGACCAGAGTGGTGATTCTCGTGAGCGTAGTATTGACGTTGCCAGCGCCGTACTGGGTTGTGAACTCGGCGGTCGCGGCAACTGCCAGGCGATAGGTGCGCAGCGTCGCCCCTGTAGAGAAAGCTGGCTCGACAGGCACATCTAAATCAATACCGCGTTGCTTCGCTTCGGCGATCTCGGCATCTGAAAAGAGACAAGAAACCGAGATGTCTTGCAGAGAAATATCTTGGTTGAAATAGGATATATAATTCGTTGGGTCGTTTTGTGAAAAAGGTTCTATGAAAGTAGTGCCTTGCGCAGAAAGAACGATGGCGTGGAATCCAAGCGGCGTCCAATCGAATCGCGCAGTCGCCGTAGGGTCATCAATGCCCTGCCCCTTATACGTCTTTATTTCAGGATACTGAGCTGCCAAGTCTGGGTGCATAATTGGCGACTCTTCAATGCTGAATTTTGCCAGTTCGCCGTTTGGCATTGGCAGTCTCATGATGACTTGCTCGCCCTTGGCTGCCTCGGTAAATTCCATTGGCACCTGAGCAAGCACTTCGTTGAGCGCATACTGATTCAAGGCGATGGTTGAAAATGAATGCGGCAGTCTTTCTTGTTCCGCGCGCTGTTCAAGGGAGGCGTTGGTGGAAGGTTGCCAGAGGCCGTCTTGAGCGACCCGGGCGGACGAGGAAGATGCAAAATGGCTTGCCTTACCAGGGTTGGCTCTCACGCCTTTAAGTTTTTCGGGAAGCAGGCTGATTCCTGCTAAAAATATGGCGATAAAAAGCACCACCAAAAGGAGGCGCCAAACGGCAAGGTTGAATAAACGAGACTTGCCTTGCAAACCGGCGAGATGTTTTCTATCTCTTTTTTCCATCTTTAGTTCCTCAATTTACTTTATTCAAAATAATTTAATCGGTTGAATTTATATAGACGCACTCATTATCTTCGCCAATCAAGGGACCTTACTGTAAAGATTTATTGACAGACTCAAGTCAACTGAATAACGTCGTGATTGATAATGCCATGTGAGGTTGTGAGAACTACTATAGCTCAGTTTCGCAGTCCGCTAATCTATCGGAAGGGGCACTACTTGTTCAGCAAATCCAAAATCTGGTTATGCGAGAGCCGCAACGAAAAGTTAGTAATTACCTTCGATTTGACTTCTCTGCTGGAGTTAACAAGCAAGACCTACTGAACATGAAAACTCTATCATTACTTATGCCAAAGAGCCATACAAAACATAGACAGCGTTTGATGCCTGAGTTTTTGGTAGAAAGGTTGCGGATAGATGTCTTATAGAATTCAATCTGAATGTGAGGTGCCATCAACACAGATTACAGTCTGTGCAACGTTGCCCGAATAATTGGGAGTTTTCAACAGCCCAGAAAACGATTGTGAAACCTGCGCTAAACGGGTTCCGCGCTCCACATCTGGTTGTAGTAATCAACCACTTCGGCAGCCGGACCCATCTTGTGCAAGCGACCTTCTTTCAAAAGAATCGCGTGTTCGCATAGGTTGGTAATTGCGGCAATACTGTGAGTGACAAACAGCACCGTCCGCCCGCTGTGCGTCACTTCATCCATCTTGCCCATGCATTTTTTCTGAAAGCCTGCATCGCCCACGGCAAGCACTTCATCAATAATGAGAATTTCAGGGTCAAGATGCGCGGCTACGGCGAACGCTAAACGCAGATACATTCCGGTTGAATATTTTTTCACCGCTGTGTCTATGAATTTTTCGATCTCCGCAAAGGCGACAATTTCGTCGAAACGAGCCTCAATCTCGCGCCTCTTCATGCCCAGCACAGCGCCATTCAAATAGATATTTTCTCGGCCGCTCAAATCCGGATGAAAGCCTGTGCCGACTTCAAGCAGACTTGCAACTCGCCCGTAAATCTCTGCTCGTCCGCTGGTCGGCTCTATAATGCGTGAGAGGATGCTTAACAAAGTTGATTTCCCTGCCCCGTTCGCCCCAATGACGCCCATCACTTCGCCAGGCATTACATCGAAACTCACATCTTTAAGCGCCCATATGGTGTCGTCAACTGTTTTGCCATTTCCGCGCAAACGCTTCAACGGCGATTTCACGGCGTTGACGATTGATTCGCGCAAGGTGTCATATTGCACGCCCGTCTGTTCACCAGGGTTGATGCGAAACTTCTTACTTAGATTTTGAACTTTAATAATCGGCTTCATCAGAGATCTATCTTACTGTCAAATTACAATACGTTGCCGTTGATACGCCCTTTGCGTCTGGAACAAAGTTAGCTTTTCGCAAAGCCATTGTGAAAGGCGAAGAAAAATTCGCCTGGCATCTAAATATACTCCGCAAAATGTCGCTCCATGCGCTTGAACTTGTAGGTGGCGTAGACCAGCAGCACGAGAGTAAATACGCTTGAATAAGCGAGAGCCAGCCAGTGAAACTTTTGCCCGAAAAGCGCGGCTCGGAAAGCTTCGACAATACCGCTTAGCGGATTCAAAATCATCACCCAACGCCATTCTTCAGGCACTAGAGTCGAAGGATAAATGATCGGCGAAATAAACAGCCAGATCTGTATCACAAATGTCAGCGCGTAGCGCACATCTCTGTATCGTACGTTCAGCGCTGAAAGCCAAATTGCCATGCCAAGCGCGAAAAGTGTAGTCAGAGTAACCAGCGGCAATAACATCAAATAGCCCCAGTTGACAGGGAAGCTGTAATAGATCAAAAAGCCTATCAGAAGAACAGAAGCGATAGCGAAATCAACGAGTCCAGCGCCTACGGCTGCCGCCGGTATGATTAAGCGTGGAAAATAGACTTTGGTTATCAGGTTGGTATTGCCTAAGAGACTATTCGCGCCGTTGGTCACAGCGCCTGAAAAATAGGTCCAAATCAAGAGTCCTGTGTAAAAAAATATCGGATAGGGAATACCGTCCGTAGGTATGCGCGCCAGTTTGCCAAAGAAGTAGGTAAAAATAATCATGGTGGTGAGCGGTTGCAAGATCGCCCACAATGCGCCAAGCAAGGTTTGCTTGTAACGAACTTTAATATCGCGCCACACGAGAAAATAGAGCAATTCACGATAGGACCACAAATCCCGCAGATTGACAGGAACCCAGGCTTTGCTCGATTCGATGATGACCACAGGTTTATCCGGCACGATGAATGACGGGTCGCTCAGGCGCGCAGACCGATTCACTTCATTGACAGAATCAGGAGTAGGCGGCGTTGTACCTTGCGCTTCTCTCGCACTTTCGTTTCCAGCTAAATTCATTATGACCTTGAGACTATAAATCTTCGTCTTTTCCTCATCACCGTTGTTGTAACGGATAAGTCCTGTCAGGAGGAGTTGGGGAGGAACTACACTTGGTCATTCGGTAAATCGGGCTGTATTTCCTGCCGTTTCGATTCCTCCGATTGACTGACGAAGCAAGACTTTTTCAAATGCGAGGGTAAAGTGTAATAGCGACGATCTGAGCTTGTCAACGATTCATAAACTCGATTGATGCTGTTGGGTGAAATTAGTCGTGAGACTGATAGGCGTCAAAACCGAACCGAGGGTGTCGAAGTCACCCGGCGCGACTTGGCGGGAATGCTGGCGGTCTTTGCTGAGTTTGAGCGCGACATCCTGCGTGAGCGAGTCAAAGCTGGAATTGCCCAGGCGCGAGAACAAGGCAAGCGGCACGGCAGACCACACACAGCAGCAAAACAAAGTAAAGAAATGAAGCGACTTTTTAAGCAAGGCTTGAGCAAATCAGAAATTGCCCGTCGGCTCAAGATTGGCCGAACATCGGTGATATGAATTTCAGATCAGAAAAAATAGCTACGGCAATACCTGTTTGGCATTGCCCGCCTTCGTTCCCGTGCTTATCTGCCCACTGTTGCCAGCGGTTGAACCAGTGCCCATCTGCCCGGCTGAGGCTTGATAGCTATAGGTCAAATTCATCAAAGAGGTCATCCCTTTGGTTGCCGTGTGCGAGGTCTGCTGTAAGGACCTACAGGAGGGAACGTGTGATGAACGGCAACAAGAATTCGCCTAGTAGTGCCTTTAATTGCCGAAAAAAGGTAGAACCGGAAATTCTTGGCTGTTCTTCTCTAATGCAAAAGAGTTTTTCCGGCAATTAAAAGGTAAAGTGCCAGTGCGGATCATCACACGTTCCCTCCTGTACGTCCTCGTATTGGCGACACAGAAACTCAAAGATGGTGATGCCTTCTAATGCCGGTTCGTTGATCAGCAGTTGTTCGACTTCGGCCCAGACTTCTTTGAAAACATCAGGGCGAGTGCGCCAGTGTCGAGTTGGTTTGAGTTGCGAGGGGAGTTTGCCCAGCTTGGGATACTTTCTCGCGGTTTTGTCATCGATGCCAGTTTTGGCAGCGGCAACTGAGAGCGAATTCCCATCTTGAATAAATGTCATAAGCCTCCTGAATTGTTTATCTGTGACCATCCAAGCCTCCTGGAAAAGAGATACTTGAAGAGTCTCATTCATCTTCAAAAACGGGAATTCTAATTGTCGTCAACGGGATTTATAATTGTCACTGATCATGCATCAATCATTAGGATATCAGACGCCGGAAGCGGTCTACCGGCAAGGGCAAAAATCAGCAGTGATTACCACCTTAAATTGACCGATTTTTGGTCTTGACTTTGGGGAGTACCATACTAAACAAACTCAGCGTGCTGCTGGAATTATGGCAGTTCGACGATAAATAAGTATTAAATCTTCTCTCCCTTTCCTTGCGGTAGGTGTGAGTTCTAGCTCAATTCTGACCAGCTCTCCATTACGTCCATAAGTATTAACGATGTAACCAACCCTATATATTTCTCTCACCTGATCAAGAAATGATTTCCAATCACCTTTAATAATATCCCCACCAGTTAAATTAACTAATTTGGTGAGATTAACCTTATCAAAAGATATAGTTTCTGAATCGGCAGTGCGAGGAATGATAGGTTCAGAGTTGCACCAGTGAAAGCCGTATGCAGACTTCACTATATTTCTAACAATCTCTTCCGGCAAAACAACATTTTCGGCAATAGCCTTTGGTAAGTCAGTAAGCAAAACTATCATACGCCGATCAGTTTGAGCACTTTTCAGAATTTTGGTGGCTTCTTCTAGCGCTTTAGGAATTGCTTTCCTTTTTTGGAGGTTCGAAACATTTCTATGTTGTGGAATTTTCTTAAAAGTTGCTCCTATTACTTGTTTATCGCTTGTAAATTTTTGAATAAGAATCGGGTGTTCTGAAATCACCATTACACCTGCTTCATCTTTGTCCCCCAAGGAACCGACTAAAGCTGATGTCAGAGCCTCTGTCTGAGTATGAATAAACGAACTATTATCTATCAGTATCAACAAAGAAAATGGAGTTGACCCTCGTTCCAAACTAGTCATGGTTTGTTTAATACCATTTTCTGAAATAATGAAGTCTTTGTGCGTCAAGTCACCAACAACCATTCCTGTAATACGATTTATGATTCGAGCATCAATCAAGAAACTTAGATCCCTATCTATAATCTTTTCTCTTTGCTGCAACTTATTCCTTTGTCCCTCCGCCGTGGTCTCACCAATCGTCCATTGCAGAGATACAAGCAATGTCATCAGCATAATTTGGCAGAGTAAATTCATTTTTCGCATCGACTACTCCTTGTTTGCGTTAAACTAAAAAACAGGCAAAAGCTAGAAGATTCTCTCTCCGTTTGTCATTCTCATCATTCAAATTTGCCTACAATAAAATCCATATTGCAGAGGCATTTTATTCATTTTTCGTAACTGATTAGGTCTGAAATAGAACAAAAGGTTTTCCTTCTATCACAGACCTCAGTTCTTGAAATACTTGGCGTTTCATTTTTCGCATCGTCGAAATAAAACTGTAGATTCGGGTATAACTTCGCGACCCGCTTGCCGA
>JANMSG010000583.1:0-3205 GCA_031389065.1 Acidobacteriota bacterium
GGGGCGCGTAGGCTTGCGCACCTCCACACCGGTTTTGGATCTTCACGTCAATACTAGCAATACGCCTGCCATGCGTTTGGAACAGAATTCTTCCGGCGGTTTTACGGCGCAGACCTGGGATGTAGGGGGCAACGAAGCCAACTTCTTCGTTCGCGATGTCACTAGCGGCTCGCGCCTCCCGTTCAGAATTCGACCCGGCGCGCCGACCAGCAGCATAGATATTAGCGCCGATGGCGATGTTGGCATTGGCACGGGATCACCATCAAGAAAAGTCGAAATCGCCGGGACTGGAAATGTCGGCATCAAGATAAAGGACACCGCCATCAATGGTGCATTCCTTCTTTATCTACGCAACAGCAACGGCACGGTCGCGGGCAGACAGTTCAGCATCCTTGATGAGAATGCAAGTGTAGACAGGCTGGTCATCAACAGCAGCGGACAGATCGGCATAGGGGGATTGGTAAATCCAACCAATCCGCTGGAGCATACCAACGGTGCCAAGCTTACGGCGGGCGGCGTCTGGATGGATGCTTCAAGCAAAGCTCTGAAGATGAATATCCGTAGCCTCAGTTCGAGCCAGGCGCTTGACACTTTGCAAAAATTGAACCCCGTGCAGTTTCAGTACAAATCACAGCCGGGCGAAAATTATGTCGGCTTCATCGCTGAGGACGTGCCTGAGCTGGTAGCCGCCAGTGACCGAAAATCTTTAAGCTCTATGGATGTGGTCGCTGTATTGACGAAGGTGCTTCAGGAACAACAAAAGACGATTGCTGAATTGAAGGAAAAAGTTAATCGCCTTGAAAAGCGCAAAGTAAAAGCGGTTCGGGTTAAATATAGACGCTAACCTAAACTCTATAAAGATGCCTTGCCAATAAAAGGCAGTCATCGCAGTCATAAAGAACATAAAGGTTGCACAGAGTTTTAAGCAGCTTTTATGTTCTTTGTGTTTTGTGGAGAATCTGTTTTGCACACGCGATGAATAATTTATTGGTTAGCGAAATGGCGCAGCGACTTTGACAGGGGAGACACAAGCAATCGCGTTGACGCTGCTCTTTGCCTGTTGTTTAACCGTCCCCGCGAGAAGTCCCCTTCTTTCAAGTAGGGGATGAATCGCGCCGTTTGCTGCACACTTGATTGAGGCAACTGTATCGTGTAAAATGTACTTACTATCAAAGCGTACAAATTCAAAATCAAGCGACCCTCCAAACGCATTGCCCAACAGTTTGAGCAAACGCTTGACGTATGCCGCGAGATTTACAATTCTGCCTTGCGTGAACGCATAGACGCTTATCGAATCACTGGCAAATCTGTGAACTATCAAGAGCAACAAAATCAATTGCCTGACATCAAGTTCATTCGTGAGGACGTGGCGGCAATCCATTCTCAAGTCGTTCAAGACCCGTTGCGTCGTGTCAGTCGCGCTTTTGATGCCTTCTTTCAACGATGCTTGAAGGGTGACAAGAAGGCTGGCTTTCCAAGATTCAAAGGCAGAGACCGCTATAATTCGTTTACCTATCCGCAAGCCGGATTCAAACTTGAAGGCAACAAACTGACACTTTCCAAGATTGGCTCTATGCGCTTGCGCTTGTCGCGTGAGATTGAAGGCAAAATTAAGACTTGCTCCATCAAGCGACAGGTTGACGGCTGGTTCGTCATCTTCACAGTTGAAGAAAATCAATCGCGTTGGTTTCCGAAGACTGGTAGCACCATAGGTATTGACGTAGGACTTGAGAATTTTGCCACGCTTTCGACTGGTGAAGCGATTGAGAATCCGCGCTATCTTCGCAAGGCTGAGCGAGAGTTGAAAATTCAACAGCGCAAGGTGAGTAAGAGGAAGCTGCGCGGCTCGAATCGAAAGAAAGCTGTCCGTTTGCTTGGCAAGAAGCATTTGAAGGTACAGAATCAACGCAAGGATTTCTTTCACAAAGCAAGCCTTGATTTGATTCGCAAGTTCGATGAAATCGCCGTTGAAGATTTGAACATCAAGGGACTGGTCAAGAATCATCATCTTGCTAAAAGTATAAGTGACGCATCTTGGGGAGCTTTCATTAGTGTACTCGAAAACAAAGCTGCAAATGCTGGTCGTAGAGTCTGGAAAGTTCCGGCTGCGTACACTTCTCAAGACTGTTCTCGGTGTGGCGACAGGATTAAAAAGTCTCTCGCCGTCAGAGAACATCATTGTATTGCGTGTGGCTTTGTTGTCCATCGTGACCATAATGCTGCACTCAATATAAAGGCTCGGATTGCGCCTTTCGTTAGAGTCAACGCTTTGACTCAGTGACCGAAGAATCCCCTTGCTTTAGCAAGGAGAGTATCAATTAATGCGCTCATCAATGCGCCCCAAATCACCCTTCGACGGAGGCTTTTATGACCGCTCAAAATCAAGCGCCGCAATCAACGACTGCCGAATTAATCGCCAAACAGAAAGAGTATGGTTGGGCTTGCGCGACGCAATATTACGAACACCCTCTGGCGCTCACGCACGGCGAAGGGATGCACGTATTTGACGCAGACGGCAATCGCTACCTGGATTGTTTCGGCGGCGTGCTGACCACTTCCGTAGGTCACGCCAATCCCGAAGTCGTCAAAGCCATTAGCGAGCAAGTCGCAAAGATTGCTCACACTTCGACACTCTATCTCAACGAGCAGACCATCAATCTTTCCGAAAAGCTGGCGCAAATTACGCCGGGCAAATTGAAAAAATCTTTCTTCACCAGCAGCGGCACCGAAGCCGACGAAACCGCTATGGTGTTGGCGCGCATCTACACAGGCAACACGGAAATCATTGCCCTCCGGCACGGCTATCACGGGCGCTCTGTGATGAATATGACAGCCACAGGGCACGCACCCTGGAAACACGCGCCTTCGACTGTGTCCGGCATCGTCCACGCACACGCGCCGTATTGTTATCGCTGCCCTTTTAATTTGAAGCCCGAATCCTGCGCTCTCGAATGCGCGAAAGATGTAGAAGAATTGATCATGACCTCTACATCCGGGCAGGTCGCCGCTTTCATCGCCGAGCCGATTATGGGCGTAGGTGGTTTCATCACGCCGCCGAAAGATTATTTCAAAGTCGTGACCGAAATCGTCCGTCGTTACGGCGGTATATTCATCTGCGACGAAGTGCAGACCGGTTGGGGACGCACGGGCGATGTCTGGTGCGGCATAGAGCATTGGGAAGTTGAGCCGGAAGTGATGACGTTTG
>JANMSG010000589.1:0-3089 GCA_031389065.1 Acidobacteriota bacterium
TTGGTTTTGAACAATTCATTCAACCGAAAAAGGTCTTTTTTTTCAATTTGTCAAGGAGCCAGGCTTACAAAACGACTTTGCAATAGCCCTAAGCTTGACTCAGTATCACTATAGAGGCTATTGTTTTTATGGTCTGCTGGCTTCTTATGTGGTTGCTGTATTAGCGAACACTAAGGAAAAAGGGACACCATAATAACAATCCGTATAGTCCCTCTATAAATCAGTAGCAAGCGGATAATGTTACTTCTCCAAATGGGTGCTTCCAAAGAAGTGTAGAGATAGTTCAAGTTTGTAAAAATTCTTACACTCAGGATGATGAACGTAGCTATGGTTTTATCCTAGTGTAAAGATTAGTGTTTTTTGTCGCGCAAAGCGATTTCCCTTTCAGGGTTTAACAGTGGATGGGCGAAGTGCGCGCAGGTGACAGATCGGTCTATTGAAATTCTCGCGATCAATGCTCTCTACCCTCAAAATCCAGATGAATCTAAATTTGAATTTGAAAAGCTTCCCTGCAAGGTTGCTCTTTCTGGCAATCACGTTGGCGTTTTGCGGCTGGTTGATTCTGACTGTGATTAACCATTTCATCACAGGTACGCTGGCCGATGAACGCATAGCTGTTGAGCGCGAACGCCTCGCTTCAACGCTCAAATCTTTCCCCGATTCGGCGCGATTAAATGCCCGCTACGCGCAGGCAGAGATGTTGAGCATAGACCGCGACCTTGAAAAATTTTCTTCACATGCGCAACGCGCCGTCAATTTGTCGCCTTACAATTATAGTTACCGTTTATTGCTGGCTTCGGCTCAGGAATTGAAAGGCGAGCGCGAAGCTTGCGAAAAGACTTTGGCAAAAGCGATTCAACTGGCTCCGGCAAATCCTGAAACGCACTGGCAGATGGCGAACGCGCGTTTGCGGCAAGGGAAACTCGCAGAGGCTTTGCCCGAATTTAAACTTGCGGCTTCAACGAAACGCGGTTTCCTGCCCGCCACTCTTGATTTAATCTGGCGAGCCTCTGGCGGCAAGCCCGAAGCCGTTGAAGCCGTAACGGGCGATGATACGCAATCGAGAATCGCGCTGGCGAATTTTTTCATCAAGCAATCTCGCCCGGCAGACGCCGTGAAAATATTTAGTCGCATAGACCGCAATGAACGATTGGCTTTGCCGGAAAGCGGCGGGCTGATCAGTTCATTTATCGAGAGAGGTTCTTTGAGCGTGGCGCGCGAACTATGGGTAAACCTGGTCAGCAACAGCGGCGAAGCTCAGGCCGCGCTGCTCTGGAACGGCAGTTTTGAAGCGGACGCTTTAAAAAACTTCGCTCAGTTCGATTGGAATTTCAGTCGTAACGACTATGCCAGGTTGAGCATTGACACAAACACTTCGCGCACAGGAGCGCGTTCGCTCAAAATAGATTTCGTAGGCAAAGACACGACGAAACTCAACAATGAAATCACGCAGACCATCGTTTTGGAGCCGGGTCAAAAATACCGGCTCGAATGTTTCGTCAAGACCGATAAATTCTCTGCGCCCGAAGGCCCACGCGTAGTGTTGACAGAGATGAAGACGAACATCATGGTCGCTTCGTCTGACCCTATCGCATCAGGCACGAATGATTGGCAACGAATCAGTTTGGAATTCATTGCTCCGCAACAGAGCCGGAACGGTTTGACCATTACCATCAAGCGCATACCGAAATTCAGCTATGATGAACCAACGCGCGGCGCTCTCTGGTTCGACGATTTCCATATAACGAAAGTCTAGAGGCGGATGAGAAATAAGACGCAGTTTTTGAGGTTCAGAGTTACGAGGTGTGAAGCATTTGCGTCAACTCACGCCTATAGGCGTAACGCTGAACTTACACTTTATTTCATCCACGATCCATAGACGTTAAGAATAGGACGTACGCAAATTGTCCGATAAACTTCAGTTTGTCGAGTGTTACGGGAGCGCGCCGACAGCCTGACAGCGCGACCAGCTAAAGTATCTCGAACACTTGCCGCCGCCGAGCGAGAATGATTGACCATGATCGGCTTTTTAAGGAGTTGCTGCGGACCTTTTTCGTCGAGTTTGTGGAGCTATTTCTGCCGCAAGTGTATGCGTATCTGGAGCCGGATGGGCTGGTCTTTCTCGACAAGGAGATCTTTACAGACGTAGTTGCCGGAGAGCGTCACACCGCAGATCTGGTAGTCAAAGCGCGGTTCCGGGGGCAGATGTCCTGCTTTCTGATTCACACCGAACCGCAGGCATCGCGACGGCACAGGCGCGGCAAGTTTGGTGTGCGGATGTTTGATTACTTTGCGCGCTTGACCGCCCTGCACAGGCTGCCGGTCTATCCCGTGGCGCTGCTGTCGTATGACTTTCCGCGCGATCTGGAGCCGGATGTCTGGCGGGTGGAATTCCCTGACAAGGTAGTATTGGAATTCAGATATACAGTCATCCAGTTGAACCGCTTGCCCTGGCGTGATTGCTTGCGACGCGACAATCCAGTGGCGGGGGCGCTGATGGCGAAGATGGGAATTGCCGAGTTGGAGCGGGTGACGGTGAAGA
The DNA here is from genome assembly GCA_031389065.1 of Acidobacteriota bacterium. Lineage (GTDB taxonomy): Bacteria > Acidobacteriota > Blastocatellia > UBA7656 > UBA7656 > JACQDB01. The sequence continues at coordinate 2,543 of JANMSG010000589.1, forward strand.
AGGAATGTTTGCGGATGATTGCCCGTTTGAAATTGGATGCGGCGCGCAGCCGGCTGCTGACCGGTTTCGTTGATACCTATCTGCGGCTGAGCGGGAGTGAACAGGAAAGGTTCAGCCAGGAACTGAAAGGATTGCCGAAAAGCGAAAGAGAGGAAGTGATGGAACTGACTACCAGTTGGAAAGAAGAAGGCATTCAAATCGGCTTGCAACAAGGCAGGCAGGAGGGAGAATGTGCCATCATATTGCGACAGTTGGCGCGTCGTCTGGGCAAGATTTCGGCTGCTTCGCAGAAACGGATTGAGCATCTATCTCTGCCTCAGTTGGAATCACTCAGCGAAGCATTGCTGGATTTCACTCGACCAGCCGATCTGACGCGCTGGCTGGAACAACTTTGCAGCAGCCGGAAAGCAGAGATCCAGTCAGAAGATGTAAGCCGATGGCTACTCAATTGGCACCAGATAGTGAACCAGCACCAGTCCTACACATTTACCTTTTGACCTTGGTCTGGTGATTTTTTCTGACAATTTCCGCTGGTCGTTTGTCCATG